>JAZNYR010000001.1:0-11032 GCA_045594525.1 Clostridia bacterium
AATCTAATATATACGACACAAACCCACCTGAAAATGGTGGGTTTGTCAGCAATCTGAGCAGACACAGAGAAACGAAGCGGATATTTTGTCAAAATGAATCGCAGACAGTACACTGGTACGGCAAGGGTTTATTTTGGCAAAAAGCAAGCAATCGCATGGAAAATTCGATGTTTTCCATGCGGTTTCTTTTGTTTTAATTTCAAAGCAACAAAAAAAGGCTTTGATAAGCCCTTTTTGCCTTGTGGGGTATGCGCATTTTACTACACCCATTCTCAATCATAAAACTTACTTAAGAATGCAATGGTTCGTTCATTTTTAGGATTGTCTATCACTTCTTCCGGGGTACCGTCTTCTGCAATGACGCCGTCATCCATAAAGATAATCCGATTTGCCACATGGCGGGCAAATTCAATTTCATGAGTCACAATGACCATGGTATGGTCCTTTGCTGCCAGGTCCTTGATTACTTTTAAGATTTCACCTGTCAGTTCAGGGTCCAATGCGGAGGTGGGTTCATCAAAGAACAACACCTTTGGTTCCAACGCCAAAGCACGGGCAATGGACACGCGCTGCTGCTGTCCGCCTGACAGTTGACAAGGATAATTGTCTTGTTTGTCAGCCAAGCCCACTCGACTTAACAGAGTTTCTGCTTTTTGACGAATGTCTGCTTCAATCTGTTTTTTATTTTGCTTGTAATCAGATCGCTCCTTGGCTAAAAGAAGGGGTGCAAGCATTACATTTTTCAATGCACTGTACTGGGGGAACAGATGAAACTGCTGAAATACCAGCCCAAAATTCAACTGATTTTTTCTGATTTCTCCCGCAGTATATTTCTTTTTCTCTTCTCCATCAAAAATAGGCACGCCTTCTACATAAATTTGACCTTGATCTGCTTTTTCTAAAAAGTTGATACAGCGAAGCAATGTGGTTTTACCGCTTCCCGAAGAACCAAGAATGGCAACCACTTCTCCTTTTTCGATGGAAAAGCTGATATCCTTTAATACTTCGGTTTTTCCAAAGCTTTTTTTCAGGTTTTTAATTTCAAGTATTTTCATTGCTTACACCTACCCTTTGTAATAATCCAGTTTCTTTTCTATGTATCCGAATAACAATGTCAGAATACCGCAAAAAGCAAGATAGAAAAGCCCTGAGTAAAACAACGGCCACAAAATATGCTCACTGTTCATAAAACGCTTTGCATTCCAGGTAATTTCATAAATCATAATGGTATTGGCAAGGGAAGTATCTTTGACCAATGTCAAAAATTCGTTGCTCATAGGCGGAATAATCCGTTTGATTACCTGAAGCAAAATGATTTTGAAAAAGATTTGTGTTTTGGTAAGACCAAGAACGGCCCCTGCTTCATATTGCCCTTTTGGAATTCCCTCTATACCGCCCCGATAGATTTCTGAAAAATAACAAGCATAGTTTAACACAAAGGCAATCATGACCGCCACAAAGGTGCTCATACCGTTAATTCCCAAAAGACCGGGGCCAAACCCGAACACAACCAGCTGGAGCATCAGGGGAGTTCCCCGAATAATCCAGATAAGTGTTTTTATGGGCCATTGAATGACTTTAATTTTGCTCATAGACCCAAAGGAGATAATCAGTCCTAAGGGCAACGCCATGAGAAGTGTAAGACTAAATATTTTAAAGGTTGTCCAGAGTCCCTCTAAAAGACTTAAGGTAACTGTAAGAAATAATGACATGTTTTCACCCGTATCTACTTTTGTATTGTTGAAAAAAGGCAGAGGGTTGCTCCGCCTTTTTCTTTTTTATTTTAATGTCAGAAATTAAAGTGCCAGATTCAACTCGTATTTTTCAGCCAGTTTATCTAATGTTCCGTCAGCTTTCAGTTCGTCAATAATCGCATCTACGGCTTTGGTCAAATCTGAGTCTTTTCTGAAACCGATTCCGTATTCTTCAGAAGTCAGTTCCAAGGAGTATCCCAGATCTGCATAACTGGTTCCGTCTGCTGTCATGCTCTTTGCCATGGTAATGTCAATAACGCATGCATCTGCTTGGCCTCCCATAACTGCCAACAAAGCGTCTGTCTGTGCAGCAACGGGGGAATAGTATTCATCCAGACCGTTATCTTTAATTGCGGTTTCTCCGGCAGAGCCTGCTTCCGCTGCAAAGGTCAGACCCTTTAAGCTTTCAGCATCTTTATATTCTGCCAATTTGTCTTCTTTCATTACCACAACCTGAGCATTTTTTACATAGGCTTTGGATACACTACAGTTTGTTTTTACTTCATCAGAAATGGTCATACCGTTCCAGATGCAGTCGATTTTGTTGGAATCCAAAGTCACAAATTTGGTATCCCAGTTGATTTCAACAAATTCGGGGGTAACACCCAGCTTTTCACAAACAGCTTCAGCAAATTCGGTATCAAAACCGGTCAGTTTGCCATCTTCGTCAGTGTAATTCATGGGTTCGTAAATGGTGTAGCCGATTACCAGAGAGCCTTTCTCTTTGATTGCATCCAACTCGGACTGTGCAACAGGTTCAGAAGTTCCGCATCCTGCTACAAAGGACACTGCCAGCAGCATTGCCAGCACAACAAGTAAAACTTTTTTGTTCATAATAAGAACCAACCTTTCTTTTTGTTTGTATCAACATTTTATCACTTTACTGCAATAAAGTCAAGGGTTTTTTCAAAAATATTTTTGTTTTTATTTCCTTGACAGTTTTCTTTTGGTTGGTTATAATATTATAAGGGAGGTTGAAAACATGAAAAAATGGAAAATTACAGGACAAGGACAAGTCTTAATCGTTGGATTTTTCCTGATTCTGTTGTATAAAATTATTAATAATTTCGAGTATATCTGGTTTGGCTTTTTGAAGGTACTGTCCACCATGAGCCCCTTTTTTACAGGAATTATTATTGCTTTTTTTCTGTACCGCCCGGTCAAAAAGCTGAATGGATGGATTGGTCGCGGAAAGGGGAAAGTCATCAAGCGATTTTCCATGACAATCAGTACATTGCTGGTATATCTGGTTATCTTTTTACTTTTGTCTTTGGTCATAAAATATTTTGTTCCTATTTTATATAAAAACATTGAGGATTTTATCAGCCAGGTTCCCAAATACTATGCGGTGTTGGCAAACTTCATGGAAAAATATGACCTGTTTGAGTATATCAACATCGATCAGTTTGTGAAAAACAATATTTTACCGAAACTCAATTTAGAAACCTTACATCAATATATCGGCGTCATCAGTAAAATTGCAAATTCTTTCTTGACTGCCTTTATGAGTATTGTATTTTCTATTTATATTATTCTGGAAAAGGATAGGATGTTTTCCTTTTTCCAGCGAGTGTTTTCCAGAAATAATCCCCGTCCGGAAGCGGTGGCGGTGATGTATTATCTCTCAAAAATGATAGAGCTGTTTTATTCTTATTTTTCAGGATTGTTTCTTGATGCAATCATTATGGGAAGTGCTGCCTTTCTGGTTTTGTCAGGGTTTCAGGTGCCCTATGCACCGCTGCTGGGTGTATTGGCGGCAATCGGAAATATGATTCCCTTTTTCGGTCCCATTGTTTCTACGGTAGTGATTGCAATTGTTTCTTTCCTGACAGTAGGATTTTTACGGTCAATCTGGATTCTGATGGCCATGTTTGTTATGGCACAGCTGGATTCCAATATTTTGCAACCAAAAATTTTAAGCCACTCCGTAGGAGTAAGTCCTTTGTTGGTGTTGCTTTCGGTAACTGTGTTTGGCGGTTTGTTCGGAGCGCCGGGGATGATTTTGGGCGTGCCTTTGGTTGCGGCAGTAAAATTTGTTTTTTCCGATTTTTTGGATGATAGAAAATTAAATGGTTCGGTGGAACGCCAAAAAGAGGAAGACAAAAAGGAAGAATAAAAAAATCGCAAGGAAAATCAAATTCCTTGCGATTTTTTATAGTAATTCCATTAGTCCGAATACATTATCGAAAATATATTCTGCATGTAATTGTTCAAAAAATGGCTTTTCTTCTTTGCCGTTTACTCCTGTCAGAACGGCGGCAAAATCAGCACCCAAATCTCTTGCGGCAAAAATATCCGCTCCCGCATCACCCACCACCAGGGTTTTTTTCACCAGTTCTTGGTCAAAATTTTTGTTTATTACATCACGGTCATTGCAAGATAACCCCGCAACCCCTTTTCCGAACATATAGAAGTGAGGCTTACTTAAGGATTGGGAAAGCTGTAATTCTTTTTGGGCATTGACCACCTCATCCAATGTGACAATTCGATTTTCGTCAAACAACTCATATAATTCCCACCGCTTTAAGTGAGGGATAATTTCTTGTTTTGGTCTGCCCGTTCCGATTCCGCAAGTGATTCCGGCTGAGTGGAAAGCTTGCAACAATTCTTTTAATTGAACGACGGGAAAAAGAGGTTGTTCCTGTGTGATAAACCCTTGTTTCTCCTTGCCGTCTCCCAAATACCAGCTCTGGAAAATGTTCTGCAATTCTTTCCAAACCGTTCCCTGATGTTCCCAACCCTTTCCGGCTGTTTTGGCACAAGTATCATAAAGCACGGGAACTTGCCTTTGTTCCTGTTCAAAAAACTCCTTCACCCGTTCAAAAGGGTGTGCCTCATGGAGCAAGCCTTTGGCAAGGGCGGTGACCACGAATGCCAGATCGTAGTTGGTGTTGATTCCTGCACGCTTGCCATATCGTATGATGGAGCGGTGACAAAACACGGTATCAAAAATTTCTTCCGATTTTTGCATCATTGTTTTGGGGGAGTCACCGTATAAGTATTCCCACACAGTCATGGCGGCAGCTTTCCAGTAATACAGCTCTCCCGTCATGACCCCGTCCATGTCAAATAAAATCAAATCATATTTCATAAAAACTCCTTTATAAAAGAGCGGAGATTCTCCGCTCTTTCTCACAGTTCTTCAACAGTAAACTGAATCTTTCCTGCAACGCCTGAAGTTTTTCCCGCTCTTGCAGGATTGGGAGCAAAAGCGCGCTCCAGGCAAGAACCCAATGCGCGATAAACCGCTTCCCAGATATGATGGGCGTTGACACCCCGTTTGATGACTATGTGCAAGGTACAGCGCGCTCCCTGACAAAAACCGTCCAGGAAGGTTGCCAGATCTTCGCTTTTCACATCCTCACAGGCAGCAGGCATGGTAATCTGAGAATCGTCCAGTACAAAAAGTGCACGGGATTCAAAGCTGATTCCTGCCTGTACAAAGGCTTCATCAATCATACCAACCGCGTCACCAAAACCGTAACAACCTTCTTCCACCGACCGTTCCAAAAGCTCTGCAAAAGCACGGCCTACCGTAATTCCCAAATCTTCAAACAACACATGCTCCAGTACAAATCCGTCATACTCACAATTGACCTTCATGCCCATACCGGAACGATAAGCAAGGTGTTCTAACATGTGGCTCAGCATCGCACTGGGGGTCACCAGATCTTTTTTATAATCGGGTTGCAGACCCTTTTTGTCTAAAACAACCTCAATTTTTGATTCATTGGTGGTTCTTGTTACTTTTAACATGATAACCTCTCCTTATTTTCTATCCTTTACAGCAAGGCCGTGGGTATCAAACCCTTCTGCAACAGCCATACGGTAAGCGTGTTCTCTTGCTTTTTCAAAGCCTTCACGGGTGACATAACCCACCGAGCTTCTTTTTAAGAAATCATTCACCGAAACGGAAGAACAGGTTTTGGCAAAGCCCCCTGTAGGCAGGATGGCATTGGGTCCCATGACGAAGTTACACATGGTAATGGGTGTGTAATCTCCCAGCAGGATTTCCCCAGCGTTTTTGATTTTGGGAAGAACGGCAAAGGGATCCTTTGTCATCACTTCCATGTGCTCGGGAGCATATTCGTTGACAAACGCAATGGATTCTTCCAGCGAATCGGTTAAAATGATGCCGCCGTAGGTGGAGAAATTGGTAGTCACAAAGGACCGTCTTTTTTCAGAAATTTTTGTTAACTGCTCTTCTACAATAGGCAGAATCTTTTCCGGTAAGGTTTTATCGTGGGTGACCAGCAAGGATGCAGAATCAGGTCCGTGTTCTGCTTCAATCATCCAATCTAATGCTACTTTATGAGGGTCTGCAAATTCGTCTGCCAGAATAATTGCTTCGCTGGGACCTGCGGGAAGTCCTGTGTCGATTTCATTTGCCAACACTCTTTTTGCCGCAGTGGCATAAGCGTTTCCCGGGCCGATAATTTTACTGCATTTGGGGATGGTTTCCGTGCCGTATGCGACAGACGCCACTGCCTGAATTCCGCCTACCATATAAATTTCGGTAATGCCGATAATTTTTGCTGCCGCCAGCATGGCATCATCTAATGTTCCTTGTTCGTTGGGAGGGGTGACAACCACAATTTTCGGTACCCCTGCCACCAATGCAGGAATCCCCAGCATCAAAAGTACGGAAGGAAAGCTTCCTTTTCCTCGGGGAACATACAGGCAAACATCTGTAATGGGGGTGACCTTTTCTCCTGCCATAATCCCGTCATTCACATTGGTAAACCAAAGTTCCTCCGGCATTTGTGCTTCGTGGAAGGTTCTGATATTTCCTGCCGCATAACGGATGGCCTCTCTTGTTTCTTCGTCCAACCGATCGTAACCCGCCTCAATTTCTTCGGCGGTCACTCTCATACCGTTTTTCAGTTCTACTCTATCAAACTTTTTGGTATAAGAAAGCACCGCTTTATCTCCGTTTTCTTTTACATCCAGAGAAATTTCCCGTGCGGTTTGCATATATTCGCTGATATCCGTTTCTGCCCGACGCATAATTTTACGCTTGTCCTCCGGACTCATTTGTTTTAATGTAAATATGTTCAAATTCCTTCGCCGTCCTTTCAGGTTCATATTACTATTATAGTGCATATTTTCATAGATTGCAAGACATATCTTCCATTTTTGTCAGATTCTTTTTTCAATGTGTCGAAAAAAGATGGTTTTTGTTATCCACAAGGAACGAATAACTTCAATTGTGGATAATGTGGATAACTTTGTGAATAACCGATCATTCCTATCTTTTTCAGGTGTAAAGTCGGTGGAAAAGTGGACAAAAAATGTGGATAACCTGTGATTGTAAACCAGTTGCAACCCCTTTGTAAAATAATTTTTATATTGTAACAAATGTGTTATATTTCTTCCACCCTGTTTCGTTTTTCTCCGCTTTGGAAGGCAAGAATATTGTTCTTAATTTCTTCCATGCACCGCACCCGTGCCTCATAGGCACCCCAAGCCATGTGAGGGGTCAGGCACAGATTGGGAAGGTGTAAAATCTCCTGAAAGGGATGATTGTCCGCCATAGGTTCTACGGAGAACACATCGCATCCCAAAGCCCCGATGGTTCCTGATTTTAATGCTTCTGCCACAGCCGACTCGTCCCATACCGCACCACGGGCGGCATTGACCAAAATCACATCCCGTTTCATCAGATTTAGTTGCTCTTGTCCGATGATTCCGCGGGTTTGGGGGGTCAGAGGAGTATGTATGGTCAGAATATCCGATTCCCGACAAAGGGTTTCTAAGGACACACATTCCGCCTCTTTCGTGGGAGTCTGTTTGCATACAATCACCCGACACCCAAAGCTTTGGGCAATCCGACTGATCTGCTTTCCAATGTTTCCGTATCCTAAAATTCCCCAAACCTTGCCATAAAGCTCGTGAAATACGGGAGTAATACGATTTGCCGTTCCGTTTTTCGTGTATTGCCCCGAAGCCACAAACTGGTGATATTCGGGCAAATGATGAACTAAGGACAGCACCGTTGCCACCGTCAGCTGTGCCACAGAATGGGTGGAATATCCTGTTACATTGCAAACTCCAATGCCATGCTCCCGACAATAGTCCAAATCAACATTGTCAAACCCTGTAGCAGCCAGGCAAATCAGCTTCAGGTTGTTTGCCGAGGGTAAATTTTCTGCGGTCAGTTTCACTTTATTTAAAATTGCCACATCACAGTCTTGGATTCGTTCTTCCGTTTCTTCGGGAGAGGTAGCGGGATAGACGGTGACATTGCCCAAAGCATCAAATAAAGACAAATCAATATCGTCTCCCAAAGTGGCGGCATCTAATATTACAATATTCATAAAAAACCCTCCTTAAGATTCTGTATTCTGCATTTGTTTTTGATAGTTTTTGGGGGATACCCCCTTGTATCGTTTAAAAGTCTTAATAAAATAACTCAAATCATTAAAACCGCAGCTTAATGCAATTTCGGTAATGGATTCCTGATTTTGCCGTAACATTTCGCAGGCAATTTTCACACGGTAATTGTTCAGATAATCAATGGGTGTCTTGTGGGTCATTTCCTTGAAAAAACGGCAAAAATATTTGGGAGACATTCCGCAGACCTGAGCAAGCTCCGGCAAGGTAATGGTGGAAGAATATTCTGTTTCAATGAGTTGCAACGCCTGCTTCAAATGTTGAATTTTTTTGCTGCGTTGAACAGGACTTCTCCGAAACAGATTTTTCTGCAGTAACAAACCAAAGCAACGGTAAAGAGCACTTAAAATAATAAATTCCTTTCCTGCACCTGTTTTTTGGAGTGCGTCAAAAAAGGCGAGAGCAGCAGCGTTTTCCTCACTTCCCGCTTTCATTTTTAAAAATCCGTTCATTCCGCCCAAGGCGGTTTGACAGCTGCCGGAAAACAACGCGCGGGTATCAAATACCGCACATTCATACACGCACCCCCGAGGGGTTGCACCGTGGAGAATACTTCCTGCTACCAAAATACAATCTCCCTCGCTGCATTGCACCGTTTCCTCGTCCAAAAAGAGGGTCAGACTGCCGGTGCAAATGTGAATCATCTCATATTCCACATGCCAGTGAAGTTGCATGTGATAATTGGGATGAGTATTGTCCACACGGTAAAAACCAAGGGGAAATTCAGGCGTTCCCCGTATCACATCTTCATAATTTCCCGTAACCTTCATGCGTTCCTCCAAAAAGTGAATATAATTATACTTTTTTACTATTATACTCCAAGTAATCCATAAAAGTCAAGTATATAATGATATTATACAGAGATTTTAAATCTTTTTATAAATAAGGAGGAAATGAAAATGGCAAAGAGCAGATTGATCGGAGATTATCCGGTAATCGGAATCCGTCCTACCATTGACGGAAGAAGAGGTCCCCTGAAGGTAAGAGAATCTTTGGAGGATCAGACAATGGGAATGGCAAAAGCTGCCGCTAAACTGTTTGAGGAAAACTTGAAATACTCCAACGGCGAACCTGTAAAGGTTGTGATTGCAGACACCACCATCGGTCGTGTTGCAGAAGCTGCCGCTTGTGCTGACAAATTTAAAAAAGCAGGGGTTGACATTACCCTGACCGTGACTCCTTGCTGGTGCTACGGTTCTGAAACTATGGATATGGACAAGAACACCATCAAAGGTGTTTGGGGCTTTAACGGAACAGAACGCCCCGGTGCTGTTTACTTAGCAGCTGTTTTGGCTTCTCATGCACAAAAAGGTCTGCCTGCATTTGGTATTTACGGACATGATGTTCAGAATATTGATGAATGCGGTCAGATTCCCGCAGATGTAGAAGAAAAGCTGTTGCGGTTTGGCCGTGCGGCTGTTGCTGCTGCAACCATGAGAGGCAAATCTTACTTACAGATTGGTTCTATCTGCATGGGTATCGGCGGTTCTATCATTGACACTGCTTTCATCGAAGATTATTTCGGTATGAGAGTGGAATCTGTTGACGAGGTAGAAGTCATCAGAAGAATGAGCGAGGGCATCTATGACGAAGCAGAATATCAGAAGGCTCTCGCTTGGGCAAAAGAAAAATGCAACATGGGCTTTGATAAAAACCCTGTTGATATGCAGAAATCCGATGCAGAAAAAGAAGAGCAGTTTGCTTTCGTTGTAAAAATGGCTTGTATCATCAAGGATTTGATGAACGGGAATGAAAACCTGCCCGAAGGCTGTGAAGAAGAAAGAGTGGGTCACAACGCTATCGCAGCAGGCTTCCAGGGTCAGAGACAGTGGACAGATTTTTATCCCAACTGTGACTTCCCCGAAGCAATGCTCAACACTTCTTTTGACTGGAACGGTGCAAGAGAACCCTACATTCTGGCAACAGAAAACGATGTATTGAATAGCTTCTGTATGCTGTTTGGTAAACTCTTAACCAACAGACCCCAGATGTTCGCCGATGTTAGAACTTACTGGAGCGGCGATGCTGTTAAGAGAGCAACCGGTTATGAAATCGAAGGAAAAGCAAAGGAAGCAGACGGATTTATTCATCTGATCAACTCCGGTGCTTGCTGTCTGGATGCTTGCGGTGAAGTAAAAGACGAAAATGGTAACGGCGTAATGAAGCCTTGGTATGAAATGACCCAAGAGGATCAGGACAAGGTGATGGCTGCTACCACCTGGAACATGGCTGACCTGGGTTACTTCAGAGGAGGCGGTTTCTCTTCCAGATTCTTAACCCGTGCAGAAATGCCTGCTACTATGATGAGACTGAACCTGGTAAAAGGCTTGGGCCCGGTTCTCCAGATTGCAGAAGGCTGGACCATCAATCTGCCTGACGAAGTTTCCGATAAAATCTGGGCTCGTACCGACTACACCTGGCCTTGCACATGGTTTGCTCCCAGATGTGACGGTAAAGAAGGTTCTCCCTTCAAGACCGCTTATGATGTTATGAACAACTGGGGTGCCAACCACGGCGCTATCAGCTATGGTCATATCGGTGCTGACCTGATTACCCTGTGCTCTATCTTGAGAATCCCCGTTTGCATGCACAATGTTTCTGAAGACAGCATCTTCAGACCTGCTGCATGGAATGCATTCGGCATGGACAAAGAAGGACAGGATTACAGAGCTTGCCAGACCTACGGACCTCTCTATAAATAATCATTGTTTGATACAAACAACTCCCCCGAAGCAATCGGGGGAGTTCAGATTGCTGACAAACCCACCATTTTCAGGTGGGTTTGTGTCGTATATATTAGATTTTTGATAATTCTTGATAGAAATTGCTTATCTCTTTTCCAGAGGATATTTGCAATCTTCTTCATGTTCTGTACTGCTGCAGTG
>JAZNYR010000002.1:0-3598 GCA_045594525.1 Clostridia bacterium
GGAGCATCAACAGGACAAACTCCTGCACAAGCACCGCAGCTTACGCAAGCGTCTGCATCGATAACATATTTGCCATCCCCTTCAGAAATAGCAGAAGTAGGACATTCAGCAGCACAAGCACCGCAGCTGATGCAATCATCACTGATTTTGTATGCCATTGGAAAACACCTCCTCCATGGAATTCCTGCAAAACAGGTTGCTTTTCTTCATTATATCATAGAATTTTAAAAAATTCAAGTCTATTTTAATTTTTTTCTAATTCTTTCAGAATTTTCTCTGCGTTTTTCTCTTCTTCCGTCATTTTTCGATTTTCTTTTCCTTGCGGATTCGACTTTAGGATTTTCAGATCCTTTACGGGATACACCTGCATACTTTCATCCCGATCCAGCTTTACTTTAATCTGACCGCGAAGAAGATTTACCGAGGTGACTTCTCCTTTTCCGTCCGGTGTTTTGACAATGGCACCCACCTTGGGAGTAATTTTATGCAAATCCTCATAAGCCTCCTGCTCATATTTCAAACAGCACATGAGTCTCCCGCACACACCGGAAATTTTGGTAGGATTCAAAGACAAGCTCTGTTCCTTTGCCATTTTAATGGAAACGGGGTCAAATTCACCCAAAAAGCTGGCACAGCATAAGCTTCTTCCGCAAATGCCCAAACCGCCCAAAAGTTTCGCTTCGTCGCGAACTCCAATCTGTCGGAGCTCAATTCTTGTACGGAATACAGACGCCAGTCCCTTGACCAACTCTCTGAAATCCACACGGCCTTCTGCCGTAAAATAAAACAAAATCTTACTGCCGTCAAAGCTATATTCCACATCAATCAGTTTCATTTCCAGATTGTGTTCCCGGATTTTCTCCTGACAAATGGAAAATGCTTCTCTTTCTTTTTTTGCATTATTAAGCACACGCTCCTCGTCCTCTTTTCCTGCCGGACGAAGCATCTTTTTTAACGGTGAGGTAATTTCAGATTCCTCTATTTCAAAATTGGGCAGCACCACCGTCCCAAACTCAATTCCTCGGGAGGTTTCCACAATCACATGACTGTCTCTTTCCACCTTTTTCCCCGCAGGGTCAAAATAATATATTTTTCCAACGCTTTTAAAGCGCACACCGATTACTTCAACCATTTTTCTTCTCCTTTCCCGCCGCCAGACATTCACGCAACAAATCCGTTATCGCCAGCGAAAAGTTTACTTTCAGATTCCCAAAAAGCTCATCTCCTCTGAGCTTCATTGCTGACCTTTGCAGCACATGAAACACATTCAACAAGGATTTTAGCTCCAACAGTTCGGCAAGCCTCCTTGCATGGTTTGATCCGCCCTTGCCGCAGGCAGAACACTCAATCGCCTCTGCTGTTACATCAATGAGCCCCTCCATAATCTCTTCCCATACATCCTTTTCCTTTTCAAAAAAGGAGCTTAAGGGAAGCAAATCACCCTTTTGAAAAAAATTGAAAAACAGCTCTACCGCTGTTTCTCTTCTTGGCAAAAAGGATTCATCCTCTGCAATCTGTATCGCCCGCCCCGGAATCCCACCTGATGGACGCAACAGCATGGCTGCCTTGTTGTCATCATAACGGGTTCTTAAAAATGCTGCCATATCCTCATCATTCAAGGGTAAAAACCGTAGCAACACACTTCTGGAACGAACCGTTTCCAGCACCTTTCCCGCATTTTTGCAAAGCAGAACAAACACACAAAAGCTAGGCGGTTCTTCCAATATTTTTAATAAGCTGTTTTGAGCAGGTTCCAGCATTTCATCTGCATGGGGAATCACATACAGCTTCCAATCCCCCATAAAAGGCTTGCTGTAAGCATCCTGTCTTACAATTCGCATAGCGTCCACGGAACCCGGCTTTACCTTATCTGACAGAAAATAATTCTCATCCGCCACAATAAAATCGGGATGAGAACCTGCCCTTAGTTTCAGGCAATCGTCACACACGCCGCAATCTCCGCCGTTTTTACACAGCAAAAGACGAGAAAGCCAGTGAACCGTTGTCATTTTCCCGATTCCCTCTGCTCCCTCGAACAGATAAGCATGGCTCAGCCGACGGCTGTTTACCCCGTCGGCCAAGCTCTGCAAAATAGGTTCATGTCCGAACAGCTTACTCATGAAAACTCCTAAATTTTTTCAAAACGATCAACATCCACAACAAAAACAGTTGCTCCCCCGACATCGATTTCTACCGGGAAGGAGTTCATGCCGCTTTCAATTGCTCCGACCACGCCCGGCTGAACAATCATACGCTTTCTTCTTTCACATTTCACACGAATGACTTCCATAACCGCCTCAACTTGATCATCGTTGACACCAACCATCAAGGTAGTATTTCCTGCTTTCAAAAAGCCCCCTGTGGTTGCAAGCTTAGTCACAGAGTATCCCTCTTTATTGAGAGCGGACATCAGGTTATTTCCATCAACATCCTGTACAATCGCAAGAATTAATTTCACACAAACCCCTCCTTACTGTTTTTGTAATTTCATTATATCATAATTTTTTTATTTTGACAATATTTTTTATGAATTTTTTCATACTTTCCGCAAATTTGCTCATATTAATTTGGAGGTGATTACACATGATCGGAACATTATTTGGATTTTTCAGCGGGATTGTCAGCGGAATGGGCATTGGGGGCGGTGTGATTCTCATTCCGCTCCTTACCCTTTTTCTGCATATGAACCAGCAACCGGCACAGGGGATTAATCTGTTTTACTTCCTTCCCACTGCCATTGCTGCTTTGGTTGTTCACATCAAAAATAAACAAATTGCATTTCATCCCGCACTGACCCTCATGGGATGTGCCATTCCGGGAGCCATATTGGGCGGGTGGATTGCAGTGACTCTTTCCTCGGGACTGTTGCGAAAGCTGTTTGCCGTGTTTTTACTTTTGATGGGGATTCACGAGCTGTTTACCAAAAAGGAGAAAAAAGAATGAAAAAATTCGGAAAATATTTACTCTTTGGCAGTATCACAGGGGTCCTGAACGGTCTGTTTGGGTCAGGGGGCGGTGTTGCAGCAGTATTGATTTTAAAAAAGGTGTTTGGTCTTGAAACCAAAAAGGCCCACGCCTCTGCTCTCATGGTGATTTTTCCCTTGTCCGTTATCAGCCTTATCATCTATTTATTAAAAGCGGACATTCCCATAGAGACCGCTCTTTGGACAAGCGGCGGCGGAGTGATCGGAGGTTTAGTGGGAGCAAGGCTGTTAAAAAAACTGTCTGCTCTGTGGGTCACAAGACTGTTCGGCATTATGATGATTGCCGCGGCCATCAGAATGTTTTTTGCATAAATCACTTGTAAAACAAAAAAATGTATGATACAATTTAAGAAAAGGAGGAAGGAAACATGAACTGTAAAGAAACCTTTATTGATTATTATAAAACTTATATTCAACGGGAAGGAGCCGACCAGTTGTTAGACTATCTCCTGTCCCCTTCCAGCGACTTTTTTACTGCCCCTGCCAGCACACGGTTTCATGGTGCTTATGAAGGTGGCTTGGTGGAGCACAGCATCAATGTATATGAATGTCTGAAGGACTATTTAAACCGTCCCAGAGTGAAAGAAATCTACGGTCTGACTGCAACCGATGAA
>JAZNYR010000003.1:0-2601 GCA_045594525.1 Clostridia bacterium
TATTATGTATATTACTTTTTTAAATGGATACGTCCAGGTAAAACATAAATTGGATAGCAAGGAGCAGGATGTTCTGTTTATATCAAACGTCGTTTACACAACTTATGATAAATTATACCATCACCCCCCTGTTTATCTTTTATCCGTTTCAGGAAAAACTTACACCTCTTCCCAAGAAGAAAAACTCGCCTACCCCTGCCATATCATTAAAATCTCTCAGGAAGAATATCTATCCGATTCCTTTTTCTCCCTTCTTGTTGACCAATACAAACTTCGAATCGGAAACCCAGACGCCCTGGTTTTCCCCATAAATTCTCCGGCACAGTCAAGTGAACAGCTTCGCAACGCGCTCTCCAACCTTCAACAGAAACAATATGTCTGCCCCTATCAGGGTGGATGGCAAAGGATAGACAAGATCAATTCCTGTAACTACATCGGTACTATTAATCGCTTCATGAGAACTTTCGCAGAAAAGGATCCTGCTGAATTTTCAAAGCACATTCAACCTGCAAATCTCGTACCCATGAACAACTCTTTGGTTGACACCTGCCAGAAAATTGCCTATGCGTTCAATCAGATTCTGGATCGCGATACCCGTATTTTCCTGTTCCTCTACTATCATTACTGTTTCACTGCCTCCCTTTTCGGTCCGCTGCAGTCTGACAAAATCCTGTGCCTTGATATCCCAGATCCAAATTTACGCGCTGATATCATAGCATGCTTTTTCCCTGCAACTGTCTGTGAAAGTGTTTTGACCAGTTCCACCAAGAAAGAGTTTTGTGAAGTATATAATAATACCAATGATATTCCCTTTATCGTTGAAGAGGTTCCAAGTATCCGTAATTCAACAATCGGAAAACTTGAATCCATTGTAAATAAGATTGTTACCATTCAGCGCACTCCTCTCTTCCCAACCATCCCCAATTTCTTTCCAATTCTTGAGGAAAACTTTGCTGTTCCAATCCTTTTCACTGAACAATCCCATCCGGAAAAATCCTTCTATCATATTTTTCTTGATCGCGAATCCTTCTCTCCCTTCTGTTACTCTGCCTCTCACCTCAGTTTCTCTACACCGACATTTTCTGCCGAACTTCAGGAATACTTCAATCACTTTTACAGATACTTTCCAACAGCATTCCAACATGCCCTGCAGCATGATGCGTTTTCCCGGTCCCCTATCCAAATCATTTTTTTTACACTGTACACTGCCTGGGAAGATATGTGTTACTCATTAAAGATTACGAACCCGTTAAATGTTCACGATGACCCGAATTGCATCGACTCCTGCAATACAGCAATTCTGCTGGATGACTATCTGCCCAAAATCAGCAAAGTCAGAACGGTTACTCCACAGCTGTTCCTTGATACACTGAAAACACTGGCGGATAATCATACCATCCCCGTATACAAACGGCTGAATACCCCGGTCAACGAGAGTCTTCCGTACATCGCTCATTTGAACAAAATGCTGCCGTATATTTTAGAAAGTACTGACTCTGAAAATAATACGGTCTGGAGTATCAACCTGCCCGCTCTCCGAAGTGTACTTCAAAATATTCCCGGTCAGAACCACATAAAAGAGGTATTACAGCTGCTTTCCGAAAAAGGGATTCTGGAATCCAGCAATATCAACACTGACTCGTACCAAAAAAGATATACTGTACACACCAACAACGAGAATACAATTTCCTGTCACCATGATATTGCATTATACGGTATCCGTTTCCCCGCCGAAGAAAAAAAGCAAGATCCCACACAAGCTCCTCCGTATATAAAGCCTCAAACGTCCCATTTCAAATTAGGGCTGGATATGAACTGTTCCTCGAATGTCTATTGGGATTTTGAGGACGAAAGAGTCCCGAACAAACATCTGCTGATCACCGGACAAAGCGGCTGCGGTAAAAGCGTCTTCCTTTCCAAATTAATAAAACAAGCAGGCGAACAAAAGTTAACCACCGTAGTCATTCACCTTCAGGGGGATTTGCCCTCCGCTGACAATTCTGTCATCATAGATATCGCAGGGGATAACCCGGGCATAGATCTGGAGAACCATGAATTGTATAATGGAGAAACTGTTTTTTATCTGCTCCAGAAAATGTATGGCATCAGAGATATCTACCAATCAATCATTCAGGGAAGCTATAAGGCGTACGCCCAGAACCACAGCGATGTATACACTCTCCACACCTTTGCAAAAAACTTCAATCAATACAAAGAAAAATACGAGAAGACTCTGTCCGGCTATGATACCACGGATACCCCACCATCCATAAAGACTCCCGTTCCTGTACAAAGAATGTGGAACGACATTATTGAAAACCACTTTTTCTCCGGGAAACCGCTTCGCTGGAATGATTATCGCGGCAAAACAGTAATACTCGATTTCAGAAACTGTGCAGAGTCCGACAGTCTGCGATCGAAACTGGCTGCAGCTTTCATGACAGATTTGTATCGCTGGCAAAAAAAGAATGAAACACAAACCTCCTCTGATGCCGCCAATAAAAATCCGCTCATACTGGTTATTGATGAATTCCAGCATCTTGACACCAGTAAAAACTCCATCATCAATGAAATTTTACGTGAAGGACGAAAATACGGAGT
>JAZNYR010000004.1:0-4440 GCA_045594525.1 Clostridia bacterium
ATGAAGATGTACAAAGGAATCCATTTATATTTCCTCCGCCAGTTTCATAATTTTTCTCATTCGGTGATTGACCCCTGACTTTGAAATAGAAGGGTTCATAAGTCTACCCAACTGTTCTAATGAGGCTTCGGGGTTTTCCAGACGAAGTTTACAAAACTCTCTTAATTCTTTGGGTAAATCAGGGTGATGCCGCATCACCTTGTCAATGGCGGCAATCTGCTTTTCTGCCGCTTTTAACATTCTTTCCACATTTGCCATATCGCAATTGGTGGCACGATTTGTCACATTATTCATTTCTTTTACAATACGAATATTTTCCAACTCCATCAAGGCGCCGGAAGCACCCATTAAAATCAGCAGACTTCCGATGGTTTCTGCTGATTTTATGTAAATCACATAATTGGATTTTCTGATACTCACCTTGGCTTCAATGCCCAATTCACCCAAAAATGTGACAAAATCCTGACTTAGTTGTCTGCGGAATGTGACAAACTCCAGATGATAATTTTTTTCAGGGTCCGTCATAGAACCGCAGCTAAAAAAAGCGCCGCGCAAGAATGCCTTCATGCAACATTCCTCCCGCAGCAGATGATAGCCGATTCTGAATTGTTCTCCAATCCCCAATTCTTCCAGGATTCGATCCATATCTCTGTCTGCTGTCAGATGATAAGTGGTGACGGCATGGTGCCTGACTTCCACTTTTGCATGAACACCAAACACCTTTTGCAGTAGCATAAACAGACGCTGTGCCACAACTGCATGCTCTGTGACCACCTTCATACTGTCTCCTTGTAGTCTTGCACCAAACAGGAAAAAGGCTGCCAATTCCGCTTTCATACAGCAGTTTTTGCCAAGCCCGTTTTCGCATAATTCATTTTTTACCTGCAATGCAAAGGACAATCCAATTCCTCCTAGCGTTTGCTCTGTTGGTCCAGCTGATAATCACGGTGTACCACCGATACCTGCACCTCGTTCTTTTTCAAATATTGAAACAATTTTTCTGCAATGGCAACGCTTCTGTGCTTTCCGCCCGTACAACCAATGGCAATCACCAGCTGTTGTTTTCCTTCCTCTTTATAGTGGGGAAGCAAAAACTCTATCATATCCGTCAGCTTACCCAAAAATTGCTGTGTCTGCTCATGCTTTAGTACATACTCGCTGACCGTTTGATCAAGCCCCGTAAAATCTCTCAATGTGTCAATATAAAAGGGATTGGGTAAAAAACGAACATCAAATACAATGTCTGCATCAATGGGAATCCCGTATTTATATCCAAAAGAAAGAATATTGACCGAAATTTCTTTGGATTGATCGGAATCATCCAGCATATCATAAAGGGTATTTCTTAACTGCTGGGGTTTTAAAAGGCTGGTATCAATAACAATATCCGCCCGTTTTCTTACCTTTTCCAACAGCTTTCGTTCCTTTGTTAAGCCATCTGACACACGGCTGTTTGGGGCAAGAGGATGCTTTCTCCGACTTTCTTTATAACGGCGGATAATCACCTCGTCGCTTGCCTCTAAGAAAATCGACTTCACCGTAACATCCATCAAATCCGTCTGATTGATTTCATTCAGAAGGGTATCAAACCCCTCCCCGCTTCTGGAATCTACAACGAATGCAACGCGAGTTAAGTCCCGTCTATTATTGTGACACAGAGTGATAAAGCTGCTGATCAAATCAGGCAGCATATTATCCACACAGAAATAGCCTAAATCCTCAATATATTTAATTGCCTGGCTTTTTCCTGCACCGCTAAGTCCCGTAATAATCAAGCATTGCATCTGTCTCACTCTCCTATGATACAAATTTCACTTTCCAACATAACACCAAATTGACGGTTTACTTCCTCGCGAACCTGCTCCATCAGTGTCAGCACATCCTTTGCCGTAGCACCGCCGATATTCACGATAAAACCGGTATGTTTTTCCGACACTTGCGCACCGCCTACACGAAGTCCCCGTAGTCCCGCTTGGTCAATGAGTGCTGCAGCATAAAATCCGGTGGGACGCTTAAAGGTACTGCCCCCGGAAGGTAGGGACACGGGTTGCTTCTCCCGTCTTCGTTTTGCCAGGTCATCCATTTGGGCAAGAATTTCCTGCTGATTGCCCGGCGTGAGGGACAACTTGGTTTCACAGATAATATATCCTTCCTCCCCGCAGAACATACTGTGACGGTAGGAAAACTCATGGTCTGTCACCGTCTCAAATGTAAGGGTTTTTGGGTTAAAATATTCCGTTTCAACCACAACATCCGCCATTTCTCCCCCATAGGCACCTGCGTTCATCCGCACAGCACCTCCCATACTTCCCGGGATGCCGGAGGCAAACACAAGTCCTGACAGGCTATGCTTTGCCGCCTCGCGGGAGGCACGGGAAAGAAGAACTCCGCTTCCGCAAACCATAGTAGTTCCGTTCACACTTAACTCATTGAATTGGGGATGAAGAATGACTCCCCTAAATCCTTTATCTGACACCAGAAGGTTGGAGCCATTGCCCAATACAAAATAAGGAACGCCCCATTCTTTGATGATTGTTACCGTTGTTTTCAGTTGTTCATAATCTGCGGGACTGACAAACACATCTGCCGGACCGCCGATTTGAAAAGAAGTATGCTTGTGCATAGGTTCATTCACACAAAAAGGAATGTGACTGTCCTCAAACTGTTTCAGCATCCTGCTCTCCCCTTTTTATTTTTTACTATAATGAGCGCCCAAAAAGGCTGCTCCGATAATGCCTGCATCGTTCCCCAATGCGGCAAGCATAATTTGTGTCTTCTGTTCGGTTTTGCAATAATCGTGTTTCCTCACAAACTCACGGATTGGCTCTAAAATATAGTCTCCTTCGCTGGAAATACCTCCGCCGATGAGCACCTTTTCAGGTTGAAAAATCGTAACTATATTGCTGATTCCCTCTGCCACATAGCGAAGATAAGTATCCACCACACCCTTAGCCACCGCATCTCCCTTCTTTGCCGCATCAAAAGCCGTTCTTCCGGAAACGGCATCCAAAGTTTGTGCTTCCTTCCAAAGACCGGAATCGGGGTGTTCTTCCATTGCTTTACGGGTCTGGCGAATCAGGGCAGTTGCAGAAGCAAAGGTTTCCCAACAACCCCGTTTTCCGCAGCTGCATTCCTCTCCTTCCATTCCCATCACTATGTGACCCAGTTCACCGCCGCAACAGTTATGACCGTTGAAAATTTTACCGTCAATAATAATACCGCTGCCAATGCCTGTTCCCAAAGTTACCGTTACGCTGTATTTCGTATCCTTTGCATTTCCTGCCATGGCTTCACCGTAAGCTGCACAGTCAGCATCGTTTGCAAGAAAAACGGGCACATCCATATATTTTTGAAATTCTTCTCTCATGGGAGTGTAGTAAAAGTCCATATTGTTGGCATAAATCAAGATGCCCTTTTCGTTGTCACAATTTCCGGGACTTCCGATTCCTACCCATTTAATATCCTCCAAAGAATATCCTGCATCCAATGTTACTTTTTTGGTAAGCTCTGCCATATCCTTGATAATTTCTGTATAATGCCGCTTTGCTCCCGTTTTCACACTGTCTTTATGCAGGATGTTTCCGTTACAGTCAATCAATCCTACTGCAATATTTGTTCCGCCCAAATCGATTCCGATATACATGTTTGCTAACCTTTCTTTTGTTAAAACTCCACATTGTTCATGCCCGACATCAGTCGGTCATTCAATGTTTTTGCTGCATTGTACCCCATTCTTTTCTGACGGTTGTTCATTGCCGCAACCTCTAAAATCACTGCCAGATTACGCCCGGGACGAACCGGGATTTTCAAAGAAGGAACATCAAGTCCCAAAATATTGATATATTCGTTTTGCATGCCCAATCGGTCATAAACCTTTTGGGTATCCCATTCTTCCAACTGAACAACCATATTGATTTTTTCTGTATCCTTTACGGCACCCATACCGAAAATCCGCTTTACATCTACAATACCGATACCACGAAGTTCGATAAAATGGCGAATCACCGCAGGGGCACTTCCCACTAAGGATTTGGCAGAAACCCGTTTGATTTCCACTGCATCGTCCGCTACCAGACGGTGACCCCGTTTTACAAGCTCAATGGCTGTTTCACTCTTTCCGATGCCGCTTTCGCCTAAAATCAGAACTCCTTCCCCGTAGATTTCCACAAGCACACCGTGACGGGTAATACGGGGAGCAAGGACATTATTCAGATAGGCAATCAGTGCCGCTAAAAATGCGGAGGTGGATTCTGTTGTACGAAACAGTGGGGTTTCGTGTTTTCTTGCCGCCACATAAAGCTCGGGGAAAATTTCCTGTTGACGGGTAATCACCACTGCAGGAATACCGGTGGCAAACAACTTATCAAAGCTTTCCAACCGCTGACGGCTATTAAGACTTCTTAAATAATTATATTCTACTTTACCGAAAATCTGAATCCG
>JAZNYR010000005.1:0-2202 GCA_045594525.1 Clostridia bacterium
GCAAAAGAGGCTAAGAACCGTAGCGGCTGCCGAGGAAAACTCCTAGGCTGTTCTGACGAGGTGCATACAGGATTGCAGTACGGACTAAGTGGTAATTCAGTCCCGTTTTCGGTGACGGAGCGGACGGTGCTTGAAAGGGAAACCGCCCTCTTGGCGACAAGAAGGCAGTGCCGTGGGAAAGCCTACTGAACCTATGCCGTAGAATTTACTGTATGCACTGACCACTTACATGATTAAATTCGGAGGTTTTCCGTTTGAATAAACAGGAAAAGAAAAAACAAAGGTTATATATTAAAACCAGTAAAATCGGAGCCAAAAAAAGCAATAAGAAATGGATTGTCAGCATTTTTTGCTGGACTTTTTTGATTTCTATGTTCATTGGCCTTGCCTCTTCCGTAGCCACAGGCAGAATGGGAATCGGGTTTGCTTTGGCGACGCTGATTGTGATTATGGGTGTGGGCATTTTGTTTGACATGATTGGTGTTGCAGTAGCAACGGCGGAGGAAACACCCTTTCATGCCCTTGCCTCAAAAAAGATAAAAAGTGCGGAAACGGCAGTGTGGCTCATTCGTAACGCAGAAAAGGTGTCAAGCTTTTGTAATGATGTGATCGGTGATATTGCAGGGGTTGTGAGCGGAACCACTTCTGCGGTCATTGTTGCACATTTGTTTAGGGAAGGATCCAACGCAGAATTTTACATGAGCATTGTGGCCACTGCAATCATTGCCTCTTTAACGGTAGGAGGCAAGGCAATCGGGAAGGGTGCGGCAATGCGTCATTCCAATCAGATTGTCTATCTGGCATCAAAGGTAATTAGTTTATTTTTCAAAAGAAAAGCCGGGAGAGATTGATGATGATACTGGATCAAATCAAAAATCCTTCTGATGTAAAAAAACTCACGGAATCTGAAATCCGACAGCTGGCGCTGGAAATCCGTTCCTTTTTGGTACAGTCCGTGTCACAGACGGGCGGACATCTGGCTTCCAATTTGGGTGTGGTGGAGCTGACAATAGCACTGCACTATGTGTTTTCCCTGCCGGAGGATAAGATTGTGTGGGATGTGGGGCATCAAAGTTATGTTCACAAACTGCTGACAGGACGGAAAGAAGAATTTGAACATCTTCGTCAATGGGGCGGTATGGCAGGGTTTCCCAAAACATCAGAAAGTAAGTATGACAGTTTTAATACAGGGCATAGCTCAACCTCTATTTCCGCAGCCTACGGTTTAGCCCGTGCACGGGATTTAAAGGGAGAGTCCTCCAAGGTGATTGCAGTCATCGGAGACGGCTCTATGACAGGCGGTATGGCGTATGAGGCACTTAACAATGCAGGTGCATCTGATACGGATATGCTGGTGGTGCTGAACGACAACAGTATGTCCATTTCCCAAAATGTTGGGGGTGTTTCTCAATATCTGAACCGTCTGACCAACAGAGAAGGATATTATAAACTGAAATCAAGGGTGGATAGGGCGTTGCACAAAATTCCCCTGATTGGAGAACCCTTATTTCGTTTTTTGCGGAAAATAAAAAATAAATTGAATTATATGCTGGCTCCCGGAGTGGTATTTCAGGAGTTGGGCTTTCGTTATTACGGTCCCATTAACGGTCATGATTTCAAAAAACTGGTGACAGTATTACATCATATCAAGGATCGGAAGGGACCGACTCTTCTTCATATTTATACAAAAAAAGGGAAGGGTTATACCTTTGCGGAGGATTCCCCAGGTCGTTTTCACGGGATTTCTTCTTTTGACCCCAAGACCGGAGACAGCAAAGGAAAAAACAAGGATTTTTCTGCAGAGTTTGGAGAAACTCTTTGTGATTTGGCAGAGAAAAACAAAAAAATCTGTGCCATTACGGCTGCCATGCCGGAAGGTACGGGACTTCAAAAGTTTTCCAAGCAATTTCCCGATCGGTTTTTTGATGTGGGAATTGCCGAACAGCACGGCGCAACCTTCGGGGCAGGACTTGCCATGGGAGGGTATGTTCCCGTGTTTGCAGTCTATTCTTCCTTTTTGCAAAGAGCGTATGACCAGATGATTCACGATGTGGCTTTGCAAAACCTGCCTGTTGTGTTCGGCGTTGACAGAGCAGGCGTGGTAGGAGAGGACGGAGAAACCCATCAGGGAATGTTCGATTTGGCGTTTTTGACCCAAATTCCCAATATGACCGTGCTGGCACCTTCTGACTTTTCGGAATT
>JAZNYR010000006.1:0-2064 GCA_045594525.1 Clostridia bacterium
AAAATTGCAGTTCTGAGTGCTTTGTTTCTCCTTGTACAAAGACAAATTCCGGATTCATGGCAGAAAATGTCTCAATGTTCCGAATGGTAGAGCGAAAACAAAGCTTGGTATCTTCTGTTTGCTTATTTTCTTCCGTCACAAGACCAATATAAACTTTCTTGCATAATCCGTTTAAAACAGAAATCAGCTTTCGTTCCTGGACCGTAAATCCGCTGAAATAATACAAAATCAAAGTGGTATCTGACAATTCCGCTTTTTCAGGTTGTTCCGTTAAAAGTTGAGTCAAACGCGACAAATCATCATCTGCATCCCGCCCGGCTTTCTCGGAAAGCTCTGTAAACTGCCGGTAAATCAATGCCATATCTGTTAATTTTTCCTGCAGATAGGGATGCTCCTCCAGCTCCTTCTTTTTCTCTAATAAGGTCTCGGGAAAAATCTCGGAATGCTTTAACTCAGAAACAGTTTTACACATGGTATCTGCAAACCCTTTTTTGTCGATGGCATTTTTGTATATTGTAAGCTTAGCACTGCATTTTTGCAATGCCTGCTCCATTAAAATCAGTTTAGCAGAACCTGGAATATATTCTCCGCTATGTCCTGTCCGTTCAAAAATTTCCTGAGCAAAACGGCGAAAGCTTGTAACATCGGTTCCGTATTGTTGCAAATCAAGAAAAGAGGTTTCTCCCGAAAGAGAAAACTGCTCAGGAACAATTAAAAGAGTGCGATTATTTTGCATGGCGAGCTTCCGGCAATGCTTTTGCAATGCCTCTCTGTCTGTTCCGTAAAAAAAGCACAAACTCATTTCCCTTGCTCCTTTCCTAAAATTGCATCTTTTCTTTTTTATTATATCATTTTTTTAAAAGATTGACAAGAAAAAAGACAAAAAAATAAGAAAAGAAACGATGGAATTTCAAACGAGTGTATCTTGACAAAATTTTAAAAATATGATACGCTAAATAAAAAATAACGAAGGAGAATCCCCATGATTGGATTGATTGGTGCTATGAGCATCGAAGTGGAAGCCCTGCAAAAGGAAATGGAGCAAAAAAAACAGGAGGTCATCAGCGGTATGACCTTTGTCAGCGGCATCTTACACGGAAAAGAAGTTGTAGTGGCAGAAAGCGGTGTAGGAAAAGTGTTTTCCGCTCTTTGTGCACAAACCATGATTTTACACTATAAAGTAACACAAATCATCAACACAGGTGTTGGCGGAACATTGACAGATAAGCTGTCTATCGGCCAGATTGCCATTGCAGACGAAGTGGTTCAGCACGATATGGACACCTCCCCTTTGGGTGACCCTGTGGGATTGCTTTCAGGAATCAATATGGTGAAGCTCCCCTGTGATCCCAATATTGTACGGCTACTGGAAGAAAGCGTGAAACAAACGGGCATTCCATACCAAATCGGCACCATTGCCTCGGGTGACCAATTTATCCATTCAAATGAACAAAAAGAAAAAATTGTTTCTCTGTTCCAAGGAATTTCCTGTGAAATGGAAGGCGGCGCAATCGGCCATGCCTGTTATATCAACAAGATTCCCTTTGGGGTTCTTCGTGCAATTTCCGATGATGCAGACGGCAATTCTCCAAAGGATTTCCCCGCCTTTGTGGCGAAATCTGTTGAAGTATCCCTGAAGGTTATTCGCAATTATTTACAATTGATTTAAAAAAAGCTGTGATAATCAATCACAGCCTCAGACTGTCGAAAAAGTCCAGAAAAGTCTGGGCTTTTTCTTTGTTTTATGGTATAATATCCTTGGGTGATGAAATATGATGCAAAAAGGATATGAGAACAGATATCAAGTCGAAATGATAAGTATAGAGGACTTGGTACCGCACGACCATTTGTTAAGGCAAATAAGTGAAGCGGATGATTTTTCTAAAATATATGAGTTTGTGGAAGAACTGTATTGTGATGATAATGGAAGACCAAGTATTGACCCTGTTGTTCTTTTTAAAATGGTTTTGATACAGCATTTGTATGGATTGCCATCATTAAGAAGAACTGCTGATGAAGTGTCACTAAACATTGCATATCGTTGGTTTTTAGGTTATGGACTAA
>JAZNYR010000007.1:0-13929 GCA_045594525.1 Clostridia bacterium
GGTGTCTTAACCGCTTGACCAACGGGCCGTATGATACGAACATGTTATATTATAGCATAATTCTGCCCATTTGTCAATCTTTTTTTTAAAATTTTCCCATTTCATTTATACATTTTTAGGAAGGGTTGTTTTCAAGTCTGCAAGATGCTCATCTATGCTCACCTTGCCCACAGACCAGCTTTCCTTGTCATACATAAGCTCTGTGACAGAGGCATTGGAAACCCAGGGAATGTCGTTCAGTTCTCCAATGGATTTTCCCTCTGCGGTACACTGTGCCACTCTGACAGGGGTGGCGTGGGTGGCAATGACTAGGGTTTTTCCTTCGTTCTTTTCGGCAATCCGTTGCAATGCGTCCATGACCCGTTCTCTTAATTCCTTCACACTTTCTCCGCCGGTACAAACGGCATTGCCGATGTCATTAAGCCAGATTTCATAATCCTCCTTAAAGTCAAAAATCAGCTGATTGAAAGGATACCCTTCCCACTTGCCTGCAAAAATTTCCCGCAAGCCTTTGTCTGTTACAATTTCCGTATTCAGTTTTTCTGCTGTGGCTTTTGCTGTCTGATAGGCGCGCTTTAAATCGCTGGAATAAACGGCATCCACCGAATAATGAGAGAGGATGAATTTGGCTGTCAGCTCCGCCTGTTCCAGCCCCTTTTCGGTCAACTCAAAATCCCCGTGACCGGCATAGAGTCCCAGCTCATTTGCCTTGCTTTCGCCGTGCCTGATTAACAGTAATGTTGTCATAGGGGTATCTACTCCTTTTTACAGTTTTGATGCCACTTTCAGGGCATCGTCAATGTGAGGGCAAAAATGGTCTGCTCCCACAGCATCATAAAAGCCTGATTTTTGCATCACGGAAAGGGGCTGGGGATTCACATGGGAAAACACCAGGGAAATTCCTTTTTTGGCACACTTTTTCCGCAGAGCTTCCAGGGAATTCATAGCAGTTGCATCCAGGGCGGGAACAGCTCTCATCCGTAACACCAGACATTTGGTAAAATCTTTTACGGTAATCTCCAAAATCTTGTCAGCCGCACCGAAAAACAGGGGGCCGCTTAATTCATACACACGAACATGCTGGGGAACTTCTCTTAATTCCAGACTGTCCTCTTCCTGTTCCACATACTTCCAGCCTGTGACTTCCGTTTCTTCACTCATCCGTTTCATAAACAGCATTGCTGCCAAAATCATTCCAACCTCAATGGCAACAACCAAGTCAAATAGTACGGTTAATACAAAGGTAACAACCATGACGATACTGTCGCTTTTGGGAGCAGATTGAATGACGGAAACAAACTGCCGCCATTCGCTCATGTTATAGGCAACCATAAACAGAATTGCCGCTATAACGGGCATGGGAATGAGCCCCGCATAGGGCATCAAAAAGAGGAGAACCAGCAAAAGAACCACCGCGTGCACCATACCAGCAATAGGGGTTTTTCCGCCGTTTTTGGCATTGGCAGCCGTTCTTGCAATGGCACCTGTTGCGGGGATTCCCCCAAACAGAACAGAGGCAATGTTTCCCGCCCCCTGTGCCACCAGCTCCATATTGGAATTGTGACGGGAGTTGACCATACTGTCTGCCACTACGCAAGAAAGCAAGGACTCAATTGCTGCTAAAATAGCAATGGTTACCGCATCGGGGAATACTTGCCCAATTTTTGTCAAGCTAAAATCCAACCCGGAAAAATCCACTTTTGGCAATCCGGCAGGAATGGTATAAAGCTCCCCAATGGTAAACACACCTTCGTCAAGACCGGGAATGAATTTTACCATCAGAACACCGGCAATGACCGCAATCAAAGAGGGGGGGACTCGTTTTTCAAATTTGGGATAAACAATCAAAATCAACAGGCAAACCGCACCAACAAGCAGGGTCTGCCATTGGAAGGTGCCCATTGCCTCTATATTGGCATGAATTTTTTCTAAAGCTTCAACAGGTTTGACCCCTTCTGCATAAGTTAACCCTAAAAAATCCTTGATTTGACCAATCAGAATGGTGACCGCAATTCCGGCGGTAAATCCTGTGGTAATGGTATAGGGGATAAACTTAATCAATGAACCAAGCTTAAAGACTCCCATCAGAATCAGTATAATCCCTGCCAGTATTGTGGCAAGGAACAACCCGTCCATCCCACGGGTGGCAACAATTCCCGCTACAATGGTAGCAAAGGCTGCGGTGGGACCTGCAATCTGAATGCGGCTTCCGCCTAAAAAAGACACCACGAAACCTGCAGCAATGGCAGTATAGACTCCGCAGGCAGGTTCCACCCCTGACGCCAGCGCTAAAGCGATAGACAGAGGCAAGGCGATAATTGCCACGATAATCCCTGCAATCAGGTCTTTTAAAAATTGTGCTTTGTTATACTGCTTCATTACGGAAAACAGCTTCGGCATTAAGTAAAAATCTTTCATTTGTAGGACACCTTTCGTCTTTTCTATTTACTTCCAAACATAAAGTATATCATAATTACCCTCGTTTGTCAATGAAGAGAGACATAGAAAAAAGGCACAAAATAGTGCCTTTTCCGTTTTTTCAAAATTGATTAGTACCGAAATTTGTAATAATTGGTGGGTAGTCCCTCCCGATACAAGTGACCGTCGGAAGAAAGTGTGCAGATTTTTGGAATGGAGATGCCCTCTTCCTCTCTGAATTCTATTACCGTGATGCTGGAATGACTCAAATCAAATTGGGTACTGAACTGGGGATAAGGAATGTCCAGCAAGCAACTGAGGAAGGCAAGTCCAAACCCCTGATGAGCAAACAACGCCACTCTTTTGTCGTTTGGTTTTATGACCCGATAGGTTCCTGTATGTCTGATATGCTCATACCCTAAAGAGGCGAGGAATTCATCTGTGTCCTGATACACTTTTTCAATCCCTTTTTGGAAAGGATATTTCTGAAATTCAGGATGCTCATACCATCGGTCCCCCAAAGCTCGAACGGCAGGGTCGTGAAACAAGCGTCTCATATCAGGATGCCCGAACACCCACTGGGTTTTTTCTCCCATGGGAAGGGTGAAGTTGTACCAGGCATGGGATTCGTTGGCAAAGTCCAAAAGTACCATTTCCTTATTCAGCAAATCACAGGTAGGCTGGGCTGTTTGCATGGCACGGTCGGAGGTGGAAGAATAAATTTCATCCAGTCCGAATAATGCAAGCCGTTTTGCTGCTGCCTCCGCCTGCTTTGTTCCGAGAGGAGATAAAAAAGCGGTGGGGGTAGAAAGGGGTTGTCCGTGACGGACATAGAATAATAACATAAAAATCACCTTCGTAAGATTTGATAGGTTTATTATAGCATAGGGAAAAGGTGAAGTCAATGATAAATTTATGAAGGGGCTTTAGCGTTTTGCTACAGCCCCTCTCAAAAAAGTATAGAAGTATTATTCGTAATGGGAAATCTGATCTATCATGTATCGTCCCATTGTGTGCATCAGACTTAAAGCATGGGGGACCAATTCGTCGGGATAGTTTACAAAAGAAAGATCCGCTTCAAAGGTAAAATCTCCGTCATACCTGATTTCTGCCAGAGCTTTTAAGAAAGCATTCCAATCTGTCTTCATGGAAAAGGGAAAAACATGGGAATCTTCATAACCGTTGCAATCGTGAACATGGACGGCTTTGAGGAGTTTGTTTCCCAGACGACACGCGGTTTCATGGGGTTTTTCCCCGCAAATCAGAGAATGCCCTGTGTCCAGACAGCCTACAATCCATGGACTATTCAAATCATTGATAAATTTCACATGTTCTTCGGCAAACCCGAGGATTGCGGGAATTAAAGTGTCACGGTGGAGGGGATGCCGTTCCCACATATTTTCCACAGCAATTTTAATGTTGTATTTCTCGCAGTAAGGAATCAGATTTTTGAAAAACTTGATATTTTCATCATACAGCTGTTGTTTGCTTTCGAAAAGTTCAAAATCATACCCCTTTGCATGGGTGGAGGAGGAGTTCTTAATGGGATGGATTACGATGATGTTGGCTCCCAAAAAAGAGGCAATCTCCATGCTTCTGATAATCATATCATAGGCTTTTTTATTGTATTCCTCATTACCGTTCAACTGCGTGGGGAAGGGGGCATGTGCCTGATTGCAGGTGACGCCATTTTCCTCCGCAACCTTCTTCAGTTGGTTGATATACTCCCGATAATCGTCATCGGACAAGGGGGTTTGGCGAAGATGAGTGGTGCTCATATCCATATCATAGGCATCAAAACCCGCCTGTGCAATCATTTCAATGGCTTTTGCAAAGCCGAATCTTTTTTCCAAAACTCCTGTGGTAGTTGATAATCTCATATTTGTTACCTCCTTACAGTATTTCGTCTGAAATTCCCAAATCCCAGCAAAGACGAGATAACACATATTTATCTCTGATATCTTTGGTGGATTTGAATGTCATGGGCAGAATTTCTTCTTCCAGACCAATTTGGGTCACGGTGGTGGGAATGCCCATTTTTTCATACAATTGTTTCAATTCTTCATAGGAGGGCAATTCTGTTTTTATCATCTGCAAAATGGTATCCCAGTTGTCAATGATAATCTGAAGTCTGGCTTTGTGTTTTTCTGTATTGTATTTTTGTTCCTTTTCTTCCAGCGCAATCATGCTTTCCGCAGCCTTACCGAAGAATTTTCTTAACTCTTGGCTCCATGCTTCAAAATCAAAGGCTTCAACAGATTTGATTGCTTTTTCCCGATTGGGGGTGATGCCTTTCAGTTTTTCATACATTTGAATGGCAATCAGGGTTCCCACCGCACAGGCGATGCCGTGAGTTTCTACAGGGGTTCCGAATTCCACAGAACGCATATCCCATACATGAGAAAAATAATGTTCCACTCCCGAAGCGGGACGGGAAAGTCCTGCAAATTTCATTCCTGCACCGCAAATGACCAATCCTTCAAATACTGCTGTGACAGCTTCCTTTTTTCTTTCCAATAAGCCTTCGGCGTTGTCTACACATTTTTTCAAAGCATCCTTTACAAGCTTTGCAATATCGTCGCAATAGTATTCCCCTGTGATTAAGCGGGACAGACGCCATTCAAAAATAGAAATGTATTTCGCCAGCATATCTCCAAGCCCCGACAACAGCATTTTTTCAGGTGCATGGCAAAGAATATCGGTATCACCGATGATTACATCTGCACATTTGCTGTTCAGGGAAATTTTTAATCCTTCCATAATCATAGAAGAGGTGGAGGAAGCATACCCGTCCATAGAGGGGGCGGTTGCTACAATAATATAAGGTTTGCCGGTTACATTGGCAAGAATTTTGCAAATGTCATTAATCACGCCGGACCCCACACCGATGACCGCATCGCACTCAGGATTAAAATTCATCGCCACAAGTCCTACACTGGCTTCGTCGGGTTCTAAAACATCTTGATGAAAGATGTAAGTTTCTGCTGTGATTTTGTTTTCCTTTAAAAGTTCAACAACCTCTTTGCCGGCAGCTTGATAGGTGGTTTCATCTGCAACAACAAAGGGTTTTTTAATCTGATATTCAGAAAGAAGTTCAGGTAATTGACGAATCACGCCTTCTCCTACCACCACTTTCGAGGTAAACTGATGGGGTTTTCCGCATTCGCAATCAAAAGTTTTTACATTTTCAAACATAATCGTATCACGGTCCTTTCTATACATTTATTATAAATCTCACCACAGAAAAAGTCAATAGTTTAAAAATATCTTGACAAAATAATCATAAATTGATTATAATTATGATTGTAATGATAATAAATTGAAGGAGAATGAAAATGCCGATTTATCAGCGAGAAGATCAATATATGATGTTGCTTTCGGGGAAACCTCACACAGTCAAAGAGCTTTCTGAAAAATTATTCATCAGTGAACCAACAGTCAGAAGGGACATGAACTTACTGCAAAATAAGGGGTTATTAACTTGCAAGCGGGGATTAGTTTCCCTGAAAATAAGTTCTCCTGACCAACGAATCCCTTTGTTTATCAGACATTTAGAGCAGAATGAGGAAAAAAGAGAGATTGCCAAAAAAGCGGTGTCGTATATCAAAGACGGGGATGTGATTATGCTGGATGCGTCCACCACCGCCTTTCATTTGTTGCCCTATCTTGCAGATTTTAAAAATATACTGGTGATCACCAACGGCGCAAAAACGGCGTTGGAACTGGCTTCCATGGACATCAGAACCATCTGCACAGGGGGAGAAATTACCCGAGAATCCTTTTGTTATGTGGGTCCTGATACGGAAGCAATTTTAAGGAATTACCATGCAGACATTGCGTTTTTCTCCTGTCGCGGTCTTTCCCATGACGGAATCGCCACCGACAATTCTATTTTAGAAAATTCTGTCAGGAAAATTATGATTAGCAATTCAAAGAAAAATTATTTACTCTGCGACCGATCAAAGTTAGGAAAGAAATACTTGCATACTCTTTGTTATACACAGGATATTACAGCAGTTATCAGTAATGAAACATAAAAAGAAGGGAGTAGCAAAAGGGTTTCTTTTGCTACTCCCTTCTAAAAAAGCGATTTATCCTAAATAAGCGCCGTTTTCAATCAGAATTTTCTGCACATCCTCATAAGGAACTTCGCCTGCAGGTATGTTATTTTTAGATGCAAGAGCCGCAGTAATACCCGCAGCTTCACCCATTGCAATACAAGGCGGCATAACTCTTACCGCTGCAAAGGCATATCTGTCGGCAGAAAGACTTTTTCCTGCAGTAAGCAAGTTATCGATACTGTTTGAAATCAGACAGGAAAGAGGAATATAGTAATTCTTGCCGATGTGGGTTGTGTAGTTTACTCTGTTTTTTTCGTGTATGTCTATGGAATTAGCGCAAACGGCAATGCGGTCATCAAACTTTTTGGCTTGCTTAATATCTTCAAGACAGAAAACCGTTTTTCCCACAATCCGTCGGCTTTCTCTGATACCCAGATCCGAAGCGGTTGCCACCAGCTCAATGTTTTCAAGACCGGGAATGTTGTTACGCATAAATTGAACGATCTTTTGAATCTGCAACCGTTGACTGATTTCTCCTTTTGTAATTTCTTCATTGTCCAGTTCGTTCATCTGTTCGTCGATCTGTGCCATATTCACCGAATAGGTGCCGTTGGGGTTTTCAAACATACGGATTGTGGGTGTTCCGCAAGGGAATGTCCCGTCCTTTTTGCCCTGCTCAATGGCATCCATGTAAAACCGTTCCCGTCTTTCTGTTGTTTTTTTCATGTGTTCATCCACATAGGCTGTATCTACCCCTGAAATAATGAAGAACATAGAGTTTGTCTGCATAATGCCGTCTTCATTGCCGCGCATGATTTCGGCACCTGCTTTATAGGCAAGAGCGGAGCTTCCTGTGGTATCGATAAACATTTTGGCGTCAATGGAAATCATGTCATTACTGTCTGTGGCATATACACGGGTAATGTTTTTGTCCTGTCTGTCACAGCCGATTAAAACAGTGTGATACAAAAGCTGTACTCCTGCCTCTACACACATCTGTTCAAAAACAATCTTAATAATTTCCTGATCAAAGGGAAGTACCCCTTTATGTCCCATGGGGCGATAGCCGTTGTAGCTGTTGGAGCCCAAGCATTGATCGGCAGCAACGGCACCGTTTAACGCAAGGAGTCTTTCCTCAAGCTCTGAATACAGTCCCTTGATGATTCTTTCTTTTCCTTCCGCATCGTAGCAGGTCATAAAGGGTGCAACCAGACCTTTTGTTGCGGTTCCTCCGAGAAATCCGCCCGATTCAATCAGCATTGTTTTTGCACCGCATCTTGCAGCTGCAACCGCTGCCGCAAAGCCGCTGACTCCGCCGCCGCAAACAAGCACATCGCATTGATATTCCTTTTGCACATCTAAAGTTACCTGTTTCATAAAAACACTCCTTTTATTTTTATGTTTTCATTATACCGCATGGTATTGACAAATAAAATAGAAAATGATAAAATTAAATTTATAAAATCCAACAACGAAAGAGGATGATTTTGTGAAATTTCCGTTTAAAATTATAGAATCCATGTATTCCAGCAGAAGTGAATTTCATGCCACCGAAGGGCATCAGCCGACCCATGCTCTTTTTTATCTGAAAAAAGGAAGTTTCACCATAGAAATTAACGGAAAAAAAGAAACGGTGTCAGTGGGGGATTGCTACATTCTTCCCGATTACATTCATTATCGGAGAAATGTCATTGAGCCGATAGAGTTTGTGTATGTAAAATTCGCATCCAACCCTGTTTGTCCCTATAAAATGGATATTCCATTCGGGAAAGTAACTTTCATAGATCAGCACAGATTTATTTCAAATATCACGAGCTTGGAAAAAATGCTTTCAAGGGACGACTCCTTATCTGCAGGATACCGCGAGCATTTGCTTCTTGATATCCTGTTTCAAATTTATTCAGAAAGTCATCCGGAGTCCACTTCCCAAGAAAATCCCGTTAGTCACGATATTCTTGTAAACTATGCAATGGAATACATAGAACGAAATTTAAACGATAAAATACTTGTTGATCAAATTTGTCATAGCATAGGAACAAACGCCTCTACTCTCAACTTTAAATTCCGCCGTGAATTCAATCAATCTATAGGACAGTATATTGTGAGTCAGCGTATCAATAAAGCCCGTAAACTCCTGATTGGTACCTCGTACAGCATTTCGGAAATTGCCCTTCGGTGCGGATTTCAAGATGTTTATTATTTTTCCAATACCTTTAAAAAGATGCAAGGTATTTCTCCGTCAGAGTATCGGAAATAAGGAGGGGCAGTAGCAAAATGCACAGATCGCATAAAGCAAAATCATGGCGAGATAAGGGCATTAAAAACAATAAAATTCAAAAAGCATGAGAAAACCTAATGTGGAAATTTGTCTTAAAACAAATTTCATTTATTTTCCTGCTTTATGCTATAAACAAACATCGCCTCTCGTCGTATCCACATACGACTTCGGGTAGCCAAAAGCAAGAAAAAGCCATGCTTTTGCTCAGTTTGTTCATTCTGCACTATTTTTCCCCAGCCCCAAAGAGGCTGTAGCAAAACAAAATCATTTTGCTACAGCCTCATTTTTATTTAACATATTTTCAATAGTGAGTCCGTTATTGACCAAACAATGGATCACTTTTTTGATATTTATGGTTTTATCATTACTGTTTGATTCTCTTCGTCCCAATCCACCTTGCAATTAAAACCTTCTGCAACGGCACGAACCGGAACAAGTGTGCGTCCGCCTACTAATTGAGGAACAACATCCAAAGTTATTAATTCACCATTTTTATACATTTCCTGTTTCTCAATCGTCATAGAAATGGTCGTCTGTCCTTTTGTAGATGTCACAGTCTTGGTATGCTCGTCCCAATCAACAGTTGCTCCCATTGCCTCAAAGATAGCGCGAAGAGGAACAAGTGTGCGATCGTCAACTATAATTGGCGGTTGATCAAATTCGATTTTTTCATTATCCAGGAACACTTTTATACAATTTCGTAATTGTTTCTGCATATCCCAAATTTCGAAAAAATTATCACTTTGTTTGTGATCAAATTCAGATGAAAAAACAACATTTTGAGAAAGAGATGAATAAAAATTCCGGATCAAATTTTCGGCTTCCTGTTTTGTACAAGAGATTCGATTTTCTCCGCCAACTTCTGTTGAATAACTAACGCCGTTATAATAATGAACATCAGCATATTGTTCAACGACATGGTTTCCTGATTCATATCGGGTCAAAGCAACAGATTCTTCTGCCAATTCACCGGGTCCGTAGGACAGGTAATGATCCAATATTTTCAGATCGCCATTATTTTCCAGAATCAGGTGTAAATCATGGTGGATTCCTGTTCCGCTCGATGTGATAAAACGATCATCAAGAATAACATATCCATTATTATTTTTGTATACTACAAACGATGGACCGCCGGGCCCTACATAGGAAAAAAACACAACCAATTCGGGAGCGGAATCATTATTAATGTCAGCAAGAAAAGCATCGGTTGGTTCTAAAGATGGCCCAAAAGGTCTGATTTGTGAATGATAAGTAATCCAAAAATTATATAGTGTTTGTGCATCGTTGCTTTGGTATTCCGAGAAAGCAAGGTTGTCTGCGAATGTCGCTGTGCTAAAAGAAAATAGCAACAATGCAATAAGAAACAAAAGCATAAATTTTTTCATAAAATCCCTCCATGATATGACAAAAGTATAATATACCAATATTATATCATATTTTTCAGGGAAAGCAATAGATTTAAACTGTTTTCTATAGGAAGTTTTAGATTTACTGTAAAACGCCCAAATGCGAGTAAGTGCATCTGGGCGTTTGAATTAATTTTTAGTTGCCTTCGGTTTCTTTCAGCATATTCTCAATAAAGAGTCCGTAACCACGCAAGGGGTCGTTGACCAAAACATGGGTCACAGCTCCCACAAGCTTGCCGTTTTGGATGATAGGGGAACCACTCATTCCCTGAATAATGCCGCCGGTTTTGTCAATCAATGCTTTATCCGTAATTTTAATCACCATATCACGGGTCAGCTGTTTCGGAAAGGGAGAAACCTTCTGAATTTCAATTTCATAGGAAGCAATTTCCGTGCCGTTGACACAGCACAGGATTTGGGCTTTCCCTTCCTTAATTTCATGCTTTTCTGCTACGGGAATGGCATCGTGGGTGGGGAGTTTTGATACATCTGTTACGGTGCCGAAAATTCCATTTTGCTTGTTTACGGTAATCCAGCCTGCCGCATCTCCGAAACTGCCCCGAAGCTCTCCGGGTGAGCCTGCCTCTCCCTGTTTGACTGCAACAATAGAGGCGGTAAGCACTTCTCCCTGATATACCTTTAAAATATCGTTGGTGTCCATATCACAGATTGCGTGACCCAGAGCACCGAAATTGCCTGTGGCAGGGTCATAATAGGTCATGGTGCCGATGCCTGCGGTACTGTCCCTGACCCACGCACCCATATAAAAGCTGTTGTCCACATTGCTTTTTTGAGGAGTAACGGTGAGAGTCAGTTCTTTTTCACCTCGGAAGATACTGACTTTCATGGGTTTTCCGGATGAGTTTTGAACGGCCTGACGAAGTTCATCCATATTTTTTATGGGCTGACCGTCCACAGAGTGAATCACATCACCTTGCCGTATTTTTGCATCGGCTGACGGATTTTCCGTCGATTCTGCAGTTTCAAATTCTGAAATGCCAATGACCAAAACCCCATCTGTTTCGATTTTAACACCAATGGGATTTCCGCAAGGAACCAGCATTTTAGGACCCGTTGCCACAACTGCTGCCGGAGCGGAAGGCAGGGAAAAAGCAATCAGAAGTCCTGCAATTATCATTCCCAAAATAAAAATTTTGGATTTGCGGTACAAAAAAACCACGCTCCCTTTTTTGAAAGATAGAGGATACAGGTTTAAGTTGTCCGAAATGAAACTGTTCTATGCTGTATATTGCTTGGGTTTGTATGAAAAATTTCGCTTGTTTCTTTATTTTTTGAAAAATTATAAAATTTTAAACAGGAATTTTTAACCATAAAATAAATTTTCTGATAAATGACAGTCTTTTTGTATAGAATAGCAGGGGAGGGGAATTCGATGAAATTATCCATTTTAATCCCTTGTTATAATGAAGAAGAAAATCTTCCCCCATTGGTTCAAAGTATTTGCAACACTTTTCGGGAGGATTTTGAATGTGTGTTTGTGGACGACGGAAGTTGCGACGAAACGGCGGAAGTGTTAAAGAAACTGGCGGTTTCAAAAAGCTTAAATTGCAAAGTCATCAGCTTTACCAGAAATTTTGGGAAGGATGCGGCAATGTACGCGGGACTGGGAGAGTGTGAAGGAGACTACATTGCTTTACTTGATGCAGATTTACAGCAAAATCCGCAGATGATTGTAAAAATGCTTGCCCTGCTGGAGGAAAATCCCGGGCTTGATATGGTGACAGCGGTACAGACAAAGCGACAGGAATCCTTCCTGATGTGTAAATGCAAAAATCTTTTTTATCGGATGATGAACGCTCTTTCTGATTTGGAATTTCCAAAGGGAGCAGGAGATTTCAGAACTTTTCGGAAAAGTGTAAAAGATGCGGTGCTTTCCATGAAGGAATGTCAGCGGTTTTCCAAGGGATTGTTTTGCTGGGGCGGATTTCGTGTTTGTTATCTTCCCTATGAGGCGGAAAAGCGAAGGGTGGGAAAAAGCAAATGGTCCTTTTTTCGCTTGTTTGATTACGGAGTGGAGGGCATTGCCTCCTTTTCCACAAGACCCCTCAGGGTTGCGACCCTGTTAGGGTTGTTATTTTTGCTGGCGTCAACGGTCTTTCTGGCGGTGTCTCCATTGGCATTTCTGATTTTAATGAGCGGAGGAATCCAGCTTCTCTGCATGGGGATTTTGGGAGAATACATTGCAGGGATTTTTATGCAAACCAAAAACAGACCTCCCTTTCTCATTCGGGAGATTTACCGTCATGGGGGAGAAAAAGAAAAAGAATCCCTTTAAAATAGGGATTCTGAAGAAAACCATATTATTTATCCAATGAAATCAGCTTGTCCGTCAGCACCATCTGGGCAAAGGTAACGGTCATGGAGCGAAGGAGTGAAAGTTCCGGCTGCTCCTTTTTTTCGTAAGTGCGGGGCGGGAATTTCTTTGGCTCAAAGGCGCTTTTTAAGGCATATTCCATTTCCTCGCAAAAAAGATTATATGCGTTTTCTGTTTGATACACATTTCTCATTCGGGTTATGATGGTTCCCAAAGTGGAAATATTCATCAGTCGCTTCATGGTAAAAATCACAAAAAAGCATGCCAGATGCTCCCTTGAATATTTTTTCTTTGCGGGAGGGGACACGATTTTTTGTTTTACATAATTGTTAATCATGGTAGGGGTTACAGAACCCTCTTTGTCAAAGGGAGAGAGTAGCTCCTGTAAGTAAATCACCACCTGGTCAATGTACAAATCCAGTTGGGGAAGCTCCTCCCATCTGGGGCAGTGAAACTGTATCATTTGTTCGGTTAATTCTTTCATGTTTATCACCCAAGGTTATTATATCAGTTTTTTCTTTTCTCGTCAAGATTCATCCGATTAAGGATTGATTTTTTTAAGAAGATGGTATATAATAAGGGTAGATAAACCCATAAAGGAGGGATTCTTATGGATCAGACCATGTTTTGGTTTTGGTTGGTGGCCGCAGTGGTGTTGGCGGTAGTTGAGGCAGCAACGGCAACTCTTGTCACCGTTTGGTTTGCGGGAGGTGCGGTACTGGCAATGCTTTGTGCCTGGCTTGGTGTTGGCTATGCGGGTCAGCTGGCGGTGTTTGTGATTGGCAGTTTGATATTTTTGTTGATTACAAGACCCTTGGCAAAGCGTGTCCTTCATCGGGATGGGCAACCTACCAATGCAGACCGTATTATCGGTCAGAAAGGCATCGTCACAGAGGAATTGAATCAGCTTGGAGGAACGGGAAGAATTACCGTGATGGGGCAAAGCTGGGCAGCAGCATCGGAGGACGGAGCAATTATCAGCACGGATGAACAGGTGGTTGTAACCGGAATCCAAGGAGTAAAAGCAATTGTAAGAAAAGGAGAATAAAAATGGGTGTATTAGGATTTTTGTTTTTATTGATTGTTGTTTTGATTATTGTGATTTCTAACATTAAGATTGTATCCCAGGCAACCTGTATGGTTGTGGAACGGCTTGGCGTGTTCCATGCCGCATGGGGTACGGGATTTCATTTTAAAATTCCTTTTGTGGAACGGATTGTAAAACGGGTTTCACTGAAAGAGCAGGTAGTGGATTTTGCTCCGCAACCGGTTATTACAAAGGACAATGTTACTATGCAGATTGATACGGTTGTGTATTTTCAGATTACCGACCCGAAACTTTATGTGTACGGGGTGGAACATCCCATGGCGGCCATTGAAAATCTGACAGCCACAACTCTTCGTAACATCATCGGTGATCTGGAACTGGAC
>JAZNYR010000008.1:0-5403 GCA_045594525.1 Clostridia bacterium
TGCTTTTGCTCAGTTTGTTTATTCTGCACTATTTTTCCCCAGCCCCAAAGAGGCTGTAGCAAAACAAAATCATTTTGCTACAGCCTCTTTTATTCTTCCTTCTTCTTTGCAGTTGTTTTCTTTGCAGTTGTTTTCTTTTCAGTTGCCTTTTTGGCAGGTGCTCTACGCTTTGGTTTTTCCTTTAAAGCGGCAATCAGCTTAATATGTTCTAAATTTCCCTCCGCCTTTACTTTTCCGTCCAAATAAGCTTTTACAGGGTCTTCCGTTCCGTTTAAAATCCCCATTAAGACTTGAGAATCTACGATGACATGAGCCGTGAAATCTTTGTAATCATACGGTTCCACAAAAAAGCCTTCTTCTGTATTTGCAATGTAAAAAACGCCGCCGCCATCCTCGTCCGTCATCGTAACCTGAATGGCAAATCGTTCTTCACATTTTTGCGTATTTTTCTTTTCCAAGCATTCTTTTACTGTTGTAAAGCGTTCCAAAAAAGTCATTCGGATCAATCCTTTCCAATGATTCTTTTTTTATTATATCCCGAATCGCTGAAAAAGTCAAATAAAATCATAAGACAAAAAATGACACTATTTGCAGTAGTTTTCAACATAGCTGTCAATGGCTTTATCGATAATTTCGATTGCTGCTTCCCTGCCCTTTGTTTCGTTAATTACCGTTTCTTTTCCTTCCAATTCCTTATATACCTTAAAGAAATGTGACATTTCGGCAAAAATATGGCACGGAATCTGGCTGATGTCCGTATAGGTATTATAAGTGGGATCCTCAAAAGCAATGGCGATAATCTTTTCGTCAAATCTGCCGTTGTCAATCATAGAAATTACCCCGATGGGATAACACCGCACCAAGGTCATGGGTGCCACAGCCTGGGAACAGAGAATCAACACATCCAACGGGTCAAGGTCATCTGCATAGGTTCGGGGAATAAAGCCGTAATTTGCAGGATAGTGAGTGGCAGTATATAAAATTCTGTCCAGCTGCAACAATCCCGTTTCTTTATCCAACTCATACTTGTTCTTGCTTCCCTTTGAAATTTCCACTACTGCCATAAAATCATTGCTGTGAATCCGTTTTGGACTGATGTCATGCCATATATTCATAGTATCACCCTCCTTATTTTCATTATGACACAAAAATTTCCATTTGTCAAGCAAGGCATCTTTACAAAAAATCCCGCACGGGTATCCGTACGGGATTTTTTTATTCTATATCATCTTCCATTTGCCGTCTGTTCAATTCACGGCTGATTCTCATATCTGCTCTCATTTTTGCACGGTCAGAAGTCAGTCTTGCGCTCCGTTCTAAATTTCTTGCAGTCCGCTCCAGAGATTCCTGACGGCGAATTTCCGTTTCCCGTCTTCTTCCTGCAATATCCCTCTCTGTTTGCCGTTTATGTGCAGATAGGAGCCGTTCTTCCTGTCTTACACGCTGTGCATTCAGTCTTCTTCTGCGTTTTTTCCGTTTGTTCATATTATAAGCACGCATCAAAAGCATTGCTAAAAACAGCAACACGATAACAAGAACTACATATTTTAAAAATCCTAATTTTTTAAACAGACTTCTGCTCAAATCACGGTCGCTGACCAGCTCAATGGTTCCGATTACCTGGTTTTTATACATCACTTCAGCTGTCCCCAAAACTTCTCCCTTTTGAATGGGAGCGGACATCTCACGGTTCAGATTTACTTCATAAGTGACATCCTCGGTAGAAAAATGATTGGGCAAAAAGGATTCCTGGGTAGTAGGACAAAGTAACAAAACATGTCCGTCCCCTTTTGCATTGGGGACATCAAATTCTGCAATAATCTGATTGGTATTGATTACCGTTGTATAAGAATAATTTTCAAATACATAATCAAAAATTGTGGTGCAATCCAGATAGCTTGTAATTTCTTCTGTTTCCTCATCACGCTCATTGCCCATTACAACCGCAATGATTTCACCCACACCATTGCTTGCGGCAGCGGCCAAAGTGTATTTCCCTTCTTCTGTATAACCGTTTTTCACACCAACAGCATTATCATAAAAATAGTGAGGTGTAATATAAGCGCTTACCAAATAGTTGTTGTTATAGTAAGTGGAAGGATCGGGTCTTGTATTGGTAGCAGAAAATTCAAAAACATCCGTACCTACCGCATCTTCCAGCAAACTGTTATTCATAACAGCCCGTGCCAAAATTGCCATATCTTGAGCGGTGGTAACCTGGCCTTCATCGAAAATACCGGAAGCGTTGGTAAACACGGTCTGTGTCATGCCAAGTTCTTTCGCCTTTTGGTTCATCAATTCCACAAAGGCTGCCTCATTGCCCGAAACATGCTCTGCCAGAGCAATGGCTGCATCATCAGCAGAAGGCAACAGCATGGCATACAGCATATCCTGTACCGCCACCTGCTCTCCCTCTTCCAGTGCAATGGTAGTATGAGAGTAGATATCCACACTGTCAAGTACCGTCTGAGAAACGGTAATAATATCATTCATATCACAATGTTCTACCACAAGCAAAGCGGTCATCATTTTCACCAGATCACCGGGATAAGCCCGCTCGGTACTGTCCTTTTCAAACAATACATAGCCGGACTCCAAATCCACCACAATGGCATGAGGTGCAACAATGGAAGAAAAATCCTTCGGCTTTTTCTCCTCTTTCTCTTTTTTCTCGCTTGATTCTGTTTTAAAACGGTCTGTTTTTTCTTCCGTTTCAGCCAGGCAGGGAACCATCCATCCCCAAGCCATCAGAATACAAAGCAAAAGTGCAATCCATTTTTTCATATTTTTCACCTCTCGCTTGATACTTCTCCTGATATTATACAGTATACCAAAAAAGTCGAATGGTGTAAAGAACTGTAATATTACATTTCTGTTGCTTTTTTATTAAATTGGAAAAAAGAGGATGTTTTCAGGCTTTTTTGACATTATTTGATAAAAAATTACCATTATTTTTTCAAAATAGAGTTGTGTATTTGCAAATTTTGTTGTATAATAGAAGAAAGGGACTCAGGGAAAGGAAGGAAACTATGAGCGAAAAACAAAAATTAGAAGTTCGCATCTGTGGAAGAGACTATACTCTGGTCAGTGAAGAATCACCGGAATATATCCATCGGGTGGCTTTTTATGTAGATCAGAAAATGAGAGCAGTGGAGCAGGCAAATCCAAGGCTCAGTATTTCCATGTCGGCAGTTCTTACATCATTGAATATTGGAGAAGAATGTTTAAAAGGACGGGAGGAAATCAGTCGGCTGAAGGAAGAAATCGGTGTCCATGCAGAAACCCTGAATCAGGAAAAACAAAAACGGGAAAATCTGGAGTTTGAGTTGGAAGAATTGAAACAGCAATATCAGGCATTACAGATCCGCTATGCAAAAAAAGAAACCGAGCTGGAGGATGCTTTAAAAAATTTCGGATTAAGACTGCATAATAACAACATAACCTTTGACGACTTAACCTGATGATGAACAATAAACAACCTGAACTTCTGGCACCTGCGGGATCACCCGAAGCACTACATGCCGCCGTTTCTTACGGGGCTGATGCAGTATATTTGGGCTGCAGTGATTTTGCCAACGCCAGAATGAATGCACAAAATTTTACAAAACAAACCTTGGTTGAGGCAATTGATTTTTGTCACAGCCGCAATAGAAAGGCATATATTACGGTAAACACTCTTCTGTCCGACAGGGAAATGGAGGGACTGTATTCTTATGCCTCTTTTTTGTACCAAAACGGAGCTGACGGTGTGATTGTGCAGGAGGCGGGCGTGATGGATTTTCTTCATCAATACCTTCCCCATCTTCCTCTTCACGCCAGCACACAGGCAGGAATTTGTAACACAGCAGGGTTACAGGCAGCAAAAAAATTGGGCTGTGTCCGTGCTGTTGCGGCACGGGAGCTTTCCATGGAAGAACTGGCTGTGCTTTGCAAAGAAGGAATGGAAATTGAAGTGTTTGTTCACGGTGCCCTATGTGCCTGTTATTCCGGTTTTTGTCTGATGAGCAGTATGATTGGCCGCCGCAGCGGAAATCGGGGCAAATGTGCACAACCTTGCCGTCTTTCCTATTCCATTGACAACAACAAACCTTCCCTGTTGATGAACCTAAAGGACAATTTACTGTTGCCTCATTTACAATCTTTATCGGAAATAGGCGTGGCATCCTTAAAAATTGAAGGGCGGATGAAGGGTCCGGAATATGTAGGTCTTGTGACGCACCTTTATCGCCGTGCATTAGACGGTGAACAAATTTCAAAAGAAGAACTGGAGCAACTGAAAAGAGTCTTTGACCGAGGCGGTTACACCGACGGATATTATACAAAAAAGGGAAATATGTTTGCTTATGCAAAACCAGAATCCCCTTACCGAACACAGCAAATGCCTTCTCCCTCCCAAAAACGCATTCCCCTCTTTATGGAAGGTGTTTTAAAGGAGAATCAGGTATTTAAGCTGACAGCAACAGATTCACAGGGCAACTGTGCAACGGCCCAAGGGGAAACCCCCGCCTTTGTTGCACAAAACAGGCCTTTGGATGAAATCACCATAAAAGAACGGCTGGGTAAATTAGGAGACACTCCTTATACTTTAGCTGACTGCAAGCTGACAGTTGACAGCGGAGTTATGATTCCTCTTGGTGAACTTGCCAGAGTAAAACGACAGGTCTGTGAGAAACTGACCGACTTACGGATACAGTCATTCAAAGCTCCAAAGCCGGCAATTCCTAAATTCGAATCATTCCCTACAGGAACAACTTACGACACCTTGCAATGGACCGCTGTGGTAAATACCTTCCCGCAATATCAGGCAATCCGTCATTTACCCTTTGCCTGGATTGGCGTACCGCTGGATATTGTGTGGAATAAAAAAGAGGAACTGGAGAAAACTGTAGTCATTTGTTTGCCCGCAGTTTCTCACGAGGAACGGCAGAAAGATATGGCGGAAAAGTTAAATCACCTCCGTTCCCTTGGTTTTACCCGCCTGCTATGTGGAAACCTGGGGGATTTTTACGGATTTCCCGATTGGGAGAAAAAGGGAGATATGACACTGTGGATGTATAACAGCACAACCGCCGCAACCCTTGCAAAGGAACAGCCGTCCTCTCTTTGTTTATCTCCCGAATTAAATATAGGTCAAATTAAGCAGTTCCAATGCAGCATTCCCTGCGAAGCTTATCTTTACGGCAGATTGCCCTTAATGCGTACACGGCATTGCTTTGTAAAGAGTTTCCGTGGGAACTGCAAGGGAACCTGTGAGCTGACCGACAGAACAGGAACCCGTTTTCCCACTCGCTGTGTAAACGGTGAGCATCTTTTATACAACAGCACACCCCTTTACATGGGGGATAAATTATCCGACTTAAAGCACACCTGCGTTTCTCACGGCAGAATGGCATTTACAGTTGA
>JAZNYR010000009.1:0-13734 GCA_045594525.1 Clostridia bacterium
GGAGCTGTAGCATTTTATTGCTACAGCTCTATTTTATTCATTTGTACTGTTTAATGGTCTTATCATATCTTTTTCTGCTTTATGCGGTCGGTGTATTTTTCCACAGCCCTTATTGTTCCAAGAATGCTTTGTAAGCAAGATATGCCATGTAAACATCTGCCTTTGCGGCAATTTCGTAAGGCGCGTGCATGGAAAGGAGAGGAACACCGCAATCGATGGTGTCAATATCCAAGTTGGCAACGAATTGAGCAACCGTTCCGCCGCCCCCTTCATCTACTTTCCCAAGCTCTGCAATCTGCCACACAATACCGTTTTTATCAAACAGTCTGCGGATTTTGCTCACAAGCTCCGCAGAGGCATCGGAAGAACCGCTCTTTCCGCGGGAACCGGTATATTTGGAAAGCATAATTCCGCCGTTTAACACAGCTGCATTGTTCTTTTCCTGAACGGTGGGGTAAGTGGGGTCGTTTGCCGCTCCCACATCTGCAGAAAGGCAGGTGCTGTGGGTCATGCAAAGCCGCAAGGATGCTCCTGTTTTGTCGCACATTTCTCCTAAAATATGCTCAAAGAAACGGGACTGCATCCCCGTATTACCCATACTTCCGATTTCTTCTTTATCCACCAGCATACAAACAGCGGTCTTTTTGGGGTTTTGGCAGTCCAGAATTGCCCGAAGACCTGTGAAACTGCATACTCTGTCATCGTGACCGTAAGCGCTAATCAAACTTCTATCAAAGCCCACATCTCTTGCGGGATAGGCGGGAACCACTTCCAGCTCTGCACTGATGAAATCCTTTTCGCAAATACCGTAAGATTCGTTTAAAATCTTTAATACATTTAATTTAACCCGTTCCTTGGCCTCTTTATCTTCATAGGGAATACTGCCCACAAGCAGATTGAGACTCTCTCCCGTAATGCCCTGTGCTAACTTTTTGCCCATTTGCTCTGTTGCCAGATGAGGCAGAAGGTCTGTAATGTAAAACACCGGGTCTTGGGGTTTGTCACCAATGGCAATTTCTACTTTGGTACCGTCTGCCAGATACACCACACCGTACAGAGCCAGCGGAATGGTGGGCCATTGATATTTTTTAATGCCGCCGTAATAATGGGTTTTCAACAGCGCCAGGGACATATCCTCATACAACGGATTGGGCTTTAAGTCCAGACGGGGTGCGTCTATGTGAGCCGCTACCAGATTAATTCCTTCGTTTAAGGATTCCTCGCCTATGACTGCCAGAAAGATTCCTTTTCCGCGGTTTAAGGTGTAAACCTTATCTCCCGTTTTCAATTCTGTTTTTTCTTCTAACAGGGAAAATCCCGCTTTTTCTGCAAGCTTTACTGCAGTCTGTACACTCAGCCGTTCTGTTTTTGAGCTGTCCAAAAATGCTTTGTAATCCTCGGAAAAATCGAAGATTTCTTTTTGTTTGTCCCGAAATGCGGTGTCATATACATTGTCTCTTTGATACAATACTGTATCTTGCAATTCGTTGGTTGTCATATTACATCACTCCTTGTAAAATATATTCTGCTATTTCACGGATTGGTTGTTTGCCGTCGTTTACTATGGTCATATCCGTTACACTTTCATATTCCTCATCGGAGGGTTGCGCATTGATTCTGTTTAAAGCTGCTTCTTTTGAAATTCCGTCCCGCTGCCTGATTCGTTCCACACGGATTTCTTTGGGTGCGGTGACGAATACCGTTTTATCACACAACTTGTCAAGACCTGCCTGATGAAGTACCGCCCCGTCAATCACGGAGGTTGTTTGGCAGAGTTTTAAACGCTCTTGAATTTGCTTTGTAATTTCAGGATGGGTGATTGCGTTTAATTTTTTCAGTGCCTCTGAATCGGAAAATACGATATTTGCCAATGCACTTCGATTTAACTGTCCTTCCGAGGTGAACACAGCTTCCCCAAAGGTGGTGCGAATAGCATCTAACACAGGGGAGCCGAAATCAGTGAGAGAACGGGCAATTTTATCAGCATCTATAATCTCTGCTCCCAGTTCTTTCAGACAAGACGAAATGGTGGATTTTCCGCTTCCGCTTCCTCCGCAAAGTCCGATAATTTTCATTTGGTTCACCTACTTTGTTTCAAATAAGCTGTTGCCCCATTTCATTTCTACTGTGAGAGGCAGGGAGAAGGAAACAGCCCCTTCCATTTCCTCTTGTAACATACGGCTGACCGCTTCCACTTCTGATTGTGGCACTTCCAGTACCAGTTCATCGTGAATCTGCATGGTAATAAAGGCTTTGAAATTTCCTTCTTTTAATTTTTTTGCGACCCGCACCATAGCAAGCTTCATAATATCTGCTGCCGTTCCCTGAATGGGAGCGTTCATGGCGGCTCGTTCTCCGAAGGAGCGGGTGACAAAATTTCCTGCCATAATTTCGGGAATGTAACGCCGCCGACCGAAGGCAGTTTCCACAAACCCGTGCTCTTTTGCAAATTCTATGGTTTTGTCCATAAATTCGGTAATCCCGTGATAGGTAGATTTATAGCGGTCGATAAATTCTGCCGCTTCTTTTTTGGTGACGCCGATATTATGGGACAGACTAAAATCGCTGATCCCATAAACAATCCCGAAATTCACCGCTTTGGCGTAGCTTCTGATTTGAGGCGTGACCAAATCTATGGGCAGACCGAAAATGGCGGCAGCCGTTTGGGTATGAATATCCGCTCCTGCCAAAAAGGCTTGGGTCATGGCGCTGTCCTTTGCCATGTGTGCCAAAATCCGCAGTTCAATCTGGGAATAGTCGGCATCCAATAACACCTTTCCTTCAGGGGCGGTAAACAGCTTTCTCAGTTCCCTTCCCTGTTCCTGACGAATGGGTAAATTCTGAAGATTTGGCTCGCTACTACTTAAGCGACCTGTTTGGGTGACCGCCTGATTGTAATTGGTATGCAGTCGTCCATCCTCTGCCACAAGAGGAATCATTCCGTCAAGATAGGTGGATTTCAGCTTGGCGATTTGTCGATACTGTAACAGCATAGGAATTACCGGATGACGGTCATACAGCCGTTCCAATGTTTCCGCATTGGTAGAGGGACCTGTTTTATTCTTCTTATATACCGGCAATTTTAAATGCTCAAACAACACTTGCGCCAGCTGTTTGGTGGAATTGATGTTAAATTCCATTCCTGCCGTTTGATAAATTTCCTGTTCTAATTGTTGCAAAGCAATCCCGTATTCTTCCGATAACCGGGAAAGACGCTCTTTATCTACATAAACTCCCTTTTCCTCCATGTCAGCCAGAACAAAGGCAAGAGGAAGTTCCATTTCTTCGTATAACTGCTTTTGTCCGTGTTCTTCTAGCAGCTTGGTTAATTCCTGTTTTGCCGCAACAAGCCCCAAGGTGTCTTGTTTTCCGCTACTGTACCGGGAAATCACTTTTTCCACAGACAGGGGTAAATCAGCCTGATTGATGACATAAGCTGCCAGCATCACATCAAAGGTGATGTTTTGGGGAGCAATTTCTCTTTTGTGTAACGCAATCAAATCCGTTTTAATATCATAACCGTATTTGAAAATATCCTCCCGCTCAAAAAATTCTTTTTGTAAATGCGAAGGACAGGAAAAACGGCAGTTGCCGTCAGAAAATTCCAATGTTTCATCCTTCAACCAGTAGGCATATTCTCCCGACTGTAAGGCAGAAACCTCGGTGAGGGGCTGTTCTTCCTTCGCTTCTTCCAATCCAAGGCGGTTGATAATACTGTCCAATTCCAAGTTTTTCAATAAATCCCGCAACAATTCCGATTGGGTTTGTTGGTTACAAAAATCCTCCAGAGAAAAGGTCAGCGGAACATTGCGGTCAATGGTGGCAAGATAGCGGCTGTCAAAAGCGGCTTGCTTGCCTGCCTCTAATTTTTCTCTCATTTTAGGTTTGATAGACGGGTGGTCCAGTTGTTCATAAATGGCTTCCAGAGAACCGAATGTGTGAATCAGGGTGGTAGCACCTTTTTCACCAATTCCCGCAACACCCGGGATGTTATCCGAAGGATCCCCCATAATGGCTTTTAAATCGATAAACTGATGAGGGGTCATTCCGTAAAGCTCGTTCATTTTTTCGGGGGTGATGTCCTCTTCCGTGGTTTTGCCCATGGCAGTACGAATCAATTTGACGGTGGAGTATTTTCCTACCAACTGCAAATCGTCCTTATCTCCCGAAACAATCACACAGGCAACCTGATTCTCCTCGCATGTTAAAGAAACGGTGCCGATAATATCGTCCGCCTCATATCCTTCCAAGGACAACACAGGAATCCCCATTGCCTTTAAAATTTCTTTTGTGGGTTCTAACTGTGCCGCCAATTCATCGGGCATTCCCTTTCGCTGTGCCTTATACTGCTCTGAAAACTTGTGGCGAAAGGTGGGGGCTTTCAAGTCAAATGCAGCACAAATTCCGTCAGGCTGTTCCTGACCCATGTATTTTAACAGCATATTGAAAAAACCGTAAATGGCATTGGTGGGCTGACCCTGACTGTTGGTCAGCATACGGATTCCGTAAAATGCACGGTTAAGCAAGCTGTTTGCATCCAATATCATTATTTTTTTCATCGGTAGAATCCCCCCTTCCCTCTATTATATCCTAAATTCTCCAAAAAAAAAAGGGGTAATTGAAAATAAGTTTTAAAAATTTTTCTCTTTACATATATTGCAAAGAGGTGAGAGGGATGAAAAAGGCGTATTTGGGGCTGGTGTTACTTGTTGTTGCAGGAATAGGAATTGCAATTCGGTATCAGAAGGCAGACCGCGCGGTGGCTGGAGAAACGATCAACTGGGTGGATTTTACCGTAACGGCAGAGGCGATGCAGTGTGCGGCAGACTGGGAAATCAAACATCGTGAGCTGGATTGGATTGCTCTGCTTGCAAGGGCAGCGGTGCTTTACGGAGGCAATTTTAAAAAGTATGAGCAGGAAGATTTGGATCAGATTGCCCAAAAAGCTTTGGATGGAACCCCTCCCAGAGACCAGACGGGAGAAGAACTCACAAAATATTATGATTATTATTATGAAGCGTATTCGGCAGTGCTGGGAGAGTTTTTGGGAGAATACACCTTAAACGGGGAAGAAAAATTCGGCATTAAGAGCTTTTGCCCTATTGCCAAAGGGTACGATTTTTCCCATTACGATGATTTTGGAACAGGTCGTAATTACGGTTTTGACCGAAAGCATCTGGGCCATGACCTGCTGGGGAGCATCGGCACGCCCGTTGTGGCGGTGGAAAGCGGTGTGGTGGAGGCACTTGGCTGGAATCAGTACGGCGGGTGGCGAGTGGGCATCCGTAGCTTTGATAAAAAGCGGTACTATTATTATGCCCACATGAGAAAAAATCACCCCTATCATTATCAGTTGAAAGAGGGGGATGTGGTCACCGCAGGAGAGGTGATCGGATACCTTGGCATGACCGGGTACAGCACCAAAGAAAATGTGAATAATATCAATGTGCCACATCTTCATTGGGGAATACAGCTGATTTTTGATGAATCCCAAAAGGAGGCGGTCAGTGAAATCTGGATTGACTGTTATCAGATTACCAAATTTTTAAAGCAAAACCGTTCAGAGGTGTATCAGGATCCCGGCTCGCTGGATTATTTTCGGTCCGTCCCCTTTTACGAACCTTCTTTGGAGGGCAAGGAACTGAAAAATAAGGAAGAGGTTCTGATTATCAACGATAAATAGGAGGGGTGGAAATGTTTTTGACTGTCAAGCTGAAAACTGCAATTGCCGTTTTTGTGGTGGGTGTTTTGATTGTGACAGGCGGAATTTTATTGTACCGCCCTGCCCGTTTTGCCTTTTCCGAGCAACAGGAAGTCAATTTGCCTGTTCTCATGTATCACCATATTTTAAAGGATTCTTCCCGTCATGGAAAGTATGTCATCAGTCCGGAGGAGCTGGAACAGGATTTACAATATCTGAAAGAAAACGGGTATGAAACGGTAACCGCAGAGGATGTGATTCGTTTTGTCTATGAAGGTGTTCCCCTTCCGAAAAAGCCTATTATGCTCACCTTTGACGATGGGTATTACAGTAATTTTGTGTACGCCTATCCCTTGCTCAAACAGTATAATATGAGGGGAGTGCTGTTTATTATCGGGAAACATACGGATGAGTACAGTAAGTCCGGAGAGGAAAACGCCAATTATTCTCATGTGACATGGGAGAGATGCCGTGAAATGATACAGGACGGGACCATGGAGCTGCAAAACCACACCTACGGAATGCACAGCTTTACCACAAAGCGTCAGGGCAGCAGCAAGGGGCAAGGAGAAGCCTTGTGGCAGTATCACCTTGCATTGTCAGAGGATTTAAAGAAACTGCAAAAGCGGTTCAAAGAGGAAACGGGATATGTGCCCCGTGCCTTTTCCTATCCTTTCGGCATTGTCAGTCCCGAATCCACGGAAATACTGAAAGAGCTTGGATTTTTAGCCGCATTTACCAGTAACGAGGGAACCAATCTGATTTCTCCCGACAATCCGGAGGGGTTGTATCATTTAAAGCGGTACCTTCGTCCGTCTCACATTGATAGCGAAACTTTTTTTCAAAAAATACAATAAAAATGGAGCTGTAGTTTTATACTACAACTCCTTCTACTAGGTGTGCGCATTTTGCGCCACCCTTTATTTATCAAATATTGCTAACAGATCATTGACATTTGCCGTTGCCAGACATTCTACTGTGTCGGACGCACCATAGTAAATTTTCACTTCTCCGTCGGGTTCTAAAATCATTCCTCCGGGGAACAGCACATTCTGACGGAAGCCTTCCTGTGCTTCCCAGTAATTTTCAGGGTAAATCAAGGGCTTGTCATACAGACCAATTACCTTGGAGGGATCCTTTAAATCCAGCAGCATAATACCGATAGAATAGGTCATATCCCATTTGGGTTCCCAACCGTTTTTACCGCGGGTGGGGTCTTTTTCTACTGCATGGAAGGTGGTAAGCCAACCTTTTTCTGTTTTAATGGGAGGAGCACCGGGACCAATTTTGTTGTTGGCAAAGGGAACATCCTCCATACCCAGCAGCAATTTTGTTTTGCCCCAGTAAATCATATCGGGAGATTCAGACATGAAAACATCCATTCCGGGAGTCAGCCAGGCTCTTCCGTAGATCGGCATGGGCCGTTCCAGTCTGACATAATTTCCGTTCACTTTTTCGGGAAACAGTACCATATTACGGTTGTCAGGTGCGGTCATGGTCAGCACTTCAAAGTTTTTAAAATCGTCTGTTACCGCAATGCCACCCCGAACGCCGTGCTGGGTATCTACTGCAAAGCATACATAAGCCTGGTCATCAATTACTGTAATTCTGGGGTCATAGGGACGAATAACATCGTCGTTCTTTAATTCTTCTAAAACAGGTTCGGGCTGGGGATCCCAATGGATTCCGTCATCACTGAACGCCACTCTGATATCGGTCACACCGGGACGGATGATCTGATTTTCATAATCACCGTAATCGTTACGATACATCATGACATAACGGTCCTTCCACTTTGCAACACCTGCATTAAAGGTCAGCGCCACGCCGGGAGCAGAGGTAGTCTGGGGGGTCATTACCGGGGTTTCCAGCTTGGTAATACATTCATGAGTTGTGTACTTCATTTTTATCTTCCTTTCAGATTGTGATAAATATATTATTTCAAAAAGCAAAATAAGGCAGTCTTTTTTAGAATGCCTGTTGCTTTCTGATATCTGATCCTTGTAATTTTAATAGCTTGAATTCGCCAAAAATACGGGATTGAACCCGATCGGAATAATTTTCCTTCATCAGCGACATGCTCAGGTTACTGCTGATTATGGTGCTTTTTTTGTTTTGCACGCGGGAGTTGATCAGGTCAAAGAGCACCGCGCTTGTGTAGGTGGTCACAAATTCCGTTCCCAGATCGTCAATCATCAGCACGGGAATTTCATAAAATTGCTTTTCCAATGCTTCGCAGGTTTCGTCCTTTTTAAAACGGGCGTCCTCTAAAATTTTAAACAAGCGGTATGCGGTCTGATACAATACAGGCACATCCCGTGCCACCAATTCCCGAGCAATACAGCTGCAAAGGAATGTTTTTCCCAAACCCGGATCGCCGTATAAAAACAGATTGGTTCCCTGGAGATATTCTTCCTTTTCCACAAAGTTACGGCAATCGTGAAAGATTGCCACGGCATAGTCGTAGGGAGACTGGTCGTCGGCAGAAAGAGGAACCTTGCTGTAAAAATCAAACGAGAAATTGTCAAAGGACTGGGTCTGCATCACGGGAGACAGATTTGCGGCTTCATAAAGATACTTTCTCTTTTTCTCCCGATAGCAGTCACAAGGAGTGGTGGCATGGACAAAACCGCTATCCTGACATTCACGGCAGGTATAAATGGTATCCAGATAATGTTCAGGGTATCCTGCCTGTCTCATCAGCTTCTTTTTTTCTTGTTGAAGCTCCTGGATTTTTTTGCTGTTTTCCTCCGCATCGGCACCGTTTTCAAATAATTGGGCGGTCAGGCGGGCATAAGCACGGTAGGTTTCTTCCTCCAGCTCTTTGAGTTTTGGAATTTTGGCATACAAAAGCTCCGTCCGACGCTTTCTCTCTTCTTGATTTTGCAATCGGATTTGACGGTATTCTGCTTCAATTTTCTGATGAATGGATTCCATAATTTTTTCTCCAATCAGTTGTTTTGTTGTTTCATTCTGCGCTTCTGAATTTCCTGTGCCAGCAGGTCATCTTCTGACAGAGGAAGGGTGCGGTTAAAAGCGGTTTTTGGAGTTTTTTTCTGTTCTCCTTTTGCCGCCCGATACTGTTCCTTTGCCTGCTGCACGGCTGCAGGAGAGTTGATTTTCTCCTGATGCCAGGTGGTCAGAATCTTGTTCATATAGGGCATGCTGATTTGCCCCGTATTCATCACCGTTTGTTCATACGCCAACAGAATCATTTCCATAGAAAAACGGAATTGTTCTGTCCAGGTATCAATATATTTCTTTTCCGTCTGACTTAAGGTTCGTCCTGAAATTCCTGTTGCTTTTTGAAACTGGGCGTAGTGCTTTTTCTGCTCCTCTTCCCGACGGCAGTATTCGTCCACCTGCTCGGTGGTGCGAAGCCCTTGTTCCACCCAGCGAAGGGCGGTGCTTTCTATGTACCGCATATTGAGCTTTCCTTTGTCGGTACAGTATTCAAACAGCATGACAATTACTTCCACAGGGAGCTTGAGCCAGTCATACAAGGAAAATAAAATGTTCACATCCGCAGGAGGAATGATATTCCCCAGCTTTTGCTGGGCAAAGCTGTACAAAAACTTTAATTCCTCGTTATTTTCCATTGCCTGAACCATTTCCTGCTCGGTATATTTCTTTTTACGGTCAGATTTCTTTTCTTCCACAGGTTTTGGTGTTGCTACAATATGGGGATTGAAATTGACACCGCCGTTTTCTAAAGAAACAACCTCCTGTTTTTCCCAGTAACGCCAGGCTTTCAGCACATCGGACTCCAAAATCCCCAAGTTTTCTGCAATTTCTTCATCCGTAATTTCTTTTCCGTCGTGACGCAGAGCATAAAGATATACCTTAATAAATGTGCCGTTGGCACTACTTAAATGCTTATCAATCCATTCATAGGGGACTGCTACATAACCCCCGTTTTTCATCATTCGCTTTGCCATGGTTTTTCCTCGCCTTTTTTATTCTCCTTCTATCATAACACAAAACAAACAGAATTGCAATCAGTTTTTTATAAAATAATACGATTTCAAAATTCGCCGAAAGGAGGGTTTCTTTCGGTGAAATTTGCTTGACTTTTGGAGGAAAATATGCTATAATTTTATCAGTAAGCGAAAGGAATAGGAAGAAATTCATGAAATACATTTTATCAGGTGCAACTGTATATTTAGAGAATAAATTCCGTAAAGCTGACCTTTTGATTGAGGACGGTCGGATTGCCGGAATCGCTTCTTCATTTCCTGATACAGTACAAGTGTTTCATTTTGAGGATTGTATGATTTTTCCCGGTTTTGTTGATGTTCATGTTCATCTTCGAGAACCGGGTTTTTTGTATAAAGAAACCATTGAAACAGGAACCCGCGCCGCGGCACGGGGAGGATACACTCATGTGTGCTCCATGCCCAATTTATCCCCTGTTCCCGACTGTAAAAACCACTTGGACGAGCAGTTGGAGGCAATCCAAAAAGACGCACTGATTCATGTGACTCCTTACGGTTCTTTAACGGTGGGTCAGATGGGTGAAACCTTGTCTGCCATGGAGGAAATGAAAGATGATGTTGCCGGTTTTTCAGATGACGGCAGAGGAGTCCAATCTCCTGACCTTATGCGGGCTGCCATGGAACAGGCAAAGAAGCTTGGGAAAATCGTGGTGGCCCATTGCGAGGATAACTCCTTGCTGAAGGGTGGTTATATCCACGACGGACAGTATGCAAAAACCCACGGGCACAGAGGAATCTGTTCCGAAAGCGAATGGAAACCCATAGAGCGGGATTTGAAATTGGTAGAGGAAACGGGTTGTCGGTATCATGTGTGCCATGTTTCTGCAAAGGAAAGTGTGGCTCTCATTCGTGAGGCAAGAAAAAAAGGGTTAGATGTAACAGCCGAAACGGGGCCTCATTACCTGGTACTGGATGATTCTCAATTACAAGAGGACGGGCGGTTTAAAATGAACCCTCCCATTCGGGGAAAAGAGGACCAAGAGGCACTGATCGAAGGATTAATAGACGGAACCATTTCTATGATTGCCACCGACCATGCACCCCATTCTGCGGAAGAAAAGAGCAAAGGATTGGAAAAAAGCATGATGGGGGTTGTGGGTTTGGAAACCGCATTTCCCGTGTTATACACTTATCTGGTCAAGAAAGGCATTTTGTCATTGGAGCAGTTAATGGCGCTGATGCATGAAAATCCGGCGAAACGGTTTGGCATTGGGAACGAAATTGCTGTGGGACAGAGTGCCAACCTGACGGTGTTTGACTTAAATACAAACTACACCATTGACCCAAAGGATTTTGTTTCCAAGGGAAAAAGCACACCCTTTGAGGGAATGGAAGTGTATGGGGCGTGCCGTATGACGGTGTGCGACGGTAACATTGTGTGGAAAGAGGAAGAAGCATGAAACAAGGAATTTTTACAATAAAGAGCAACCAAAACATTGCCCGTGATGTTTACAAAATGGTGCTGGCAGGAGATACCTCTGCCGTAACCGCACCGGGGCAGTTTATCAATATTAAATTAGACGGACTTTATCTTCGCCGTCCCATTTCTATTTGTGATTACAGTGATTCGGAGCTTGTGATTATTTATAAAGTAGTGGGAAAAGGCACGGAGCAAATGAGCACTATGACACAGGGTCAGACCTTGGATTGTCTGACAGGGTTGGGGAACGGATTTTCTCCTGTAGAGGCAGGGCAAACCCCCTTGCTGGTAGGGGGAGGCGTTGGAGTTCCACCCCTTTACAAGCTTGCAAAGGAGCTCATCAAACAGGGTGCAAAACCTACCGCTATTCTTGGCTTTGCTTCGGCAGAGGATGTGTTTTACCAAAAGGAATTGGAAGATTTAGGAGTCACCGTGAACATTGCCACAGCTGACGGAAGCTTGGGTGTCAAAGGATTTGTAACGGACATCCCCATGAACGGATTTTCTTACTGTTATGCCTGCGGTCCTATCCCTATGTTAAAAGCGGTGTCGGACAACACAGATTGCTCCGGTGAGTTCAGCTTTGAAGAACGGATGGGCTGCGGATTTGGTGCCTGCATGGGCTGCAGCTGTAAAACAAAATACGGAAACAAGCGGATTTGCAAAGACGGTCCCGTATTGAAAAAGGAGGAAATTATATGGTAACAAAAGTGGATTTGTGCGGGATTTCTTTAGATAACCCCGTAATTCCCGCCTCCGGTACCTTTGGATACGGATATGAATTTGCAGAAATTTATGATATTAATGTGCTGGGAACCTTTTCCTTTAAGGGAACCACCCGTGAGGCTCGGTTTGGAAACCCCACCCCCCGAATTGCAGAATGTCCCTCGGGGATGATTAACGCGGTGGGACTGCAAAATCCGGGGATTGACAAGGTCATCAGCGAAGAATTACCCAAATTAAAAGAATGTTTTCATAAACCCGTTATGGCAAACATCAGCGGATTTTCCATTGAAGAATATCAGGAATGTTGTGAAAAAATTGATAAAGAACCTCAGGTGGGCTGGATTGAAGTGAATGTGAGCTGTCCCAATGTACAGCACGGGGGCATGAGCTTCGGAACAGACCCCGCATCTGCCGCCTCGGTCACTCGGGCGGTGAAGGAAGTGACCAAAAAGCCTGTATTGATTAAGCTGACCCCCAATGTGACGGACATTGTATCCATTGCCAAAGCTTGCGAAGGGGCAGGGGCAGACGGGATTAGTCTTATCAACACCATGCTGGGCATGAGAATTGATTTGAAACGGAAAAAACCCGTCATTGCCAACAAAATGGGCGGTTTTTCAGGGTCCGCAATCTTCCCTGTAGCGTTGCGAATGGTGTATCAGGTGTATGAGGCGGTATCCATTCCCGTAATCGGTATGGGCGGGGTGTCCTCTGCGGAAGATGTGATTGAAATGATGCTGGCAGGAGCCACAGCGGTACAAATCGGTGCCGCAAATCTCATTGACCCCTTTGTTTGTCGGGATATTGTTGCTAAACTCTCCGCCACCATGGAAAAATACGGAATCGAAAACTTAGAATCTATCATAGGAGGTGCTCACCAATGAGCAAAGATGTAATCATTGCTTGCGATTTTAGCAGCAAACAGGAAGTACTGGAATTTTTGGATTTGTTTCCTGACAAAAAACCTTACTTAAAAATCGGTATGGAGCTGTATTATGCAGAAGGTCCTGCCATTGTAAAGGAAATTAAGGAACGGGGTCATCAGATTTTTCTGGATTTGAAACTCCATGACATTCCCAACACCGTAAAAAAAGCAATGAGAGTGCTGTCCCGACTGGATGTGGATATGTGTAACCTTCACGCAGCAGGAGCATCTGCTATGATGGAAGCCGCAATCGAAGGGCTGACCCGCGAGGACGGAACCCGTCCCTTGCTCATTGCGGTTACCCAGCTTACTTCCACCAGCCAACAGGCAATGGAAGAGGAATTGCTGATCCCCAAGCCCATTGATCAAGTGGTGATGCACTATGCAAAAAATGCCATGACTTCAGGACTGGACGGTGTGGTTTGTTCTCCCTTAGAGGCAGGCAAGGTAAAAGAAGTTTGCGGTGCAAACTTTTTGACCGTAACACCCGGAGTACGGTTTGCAGACGGAGATGTGGGAGATCAGGTTCGCGTGACCACTCCCGCAAAAGCACGGGAGCTTGGCTCTGACTATATTGTAGTAGGCAGACCCGTCACCGCAGCAGCAGACCCGAGAGCTGCGTATTTGCGGTGTTGTAAAGAATTTTTGGGTGAATAAAAAAGAAGTGCCTATGCCTTCGGAATAGTAAAGATGAATTGTAAACTTTGTTTACATGAATTGACAGCAAAGCTGTCGTGAATTATCCCTGACGGGACATGAATTGAATTTCTTCGAAATTCGTTGTGGTGGAAAATCGTTCCGATTTTCTTTGATTTTATTTTCCTGAAGGGAAAATTTCCATAATGCATCGCAAGATGCAATTCACGAAATCGTAGATTTCAATTCATGTTGCGACAGCAACAATTCATGCGAGAAGGATATTCGAGCAATTCACTTTTATTATAACAAAAAATAAAAAAAGGAAATA
>JAZNYR010000010.1:0-3889 GCA_045594525.1 Clostridia bacterium
CACAGGACTACTTCTATTTGGTTGAAGATATCAACAACTTGAATACTGCTTTCGAAACAGTTGCAGAAGACATTCAGTTGAATCCTTCTATCTGGGCAAAGGGCGAAATCAAAGAAGCGAAGGAAGCGGGTCTCATTCCTCCAACACTGGAAGGAAAAGACTTGTCCAAAAAGATTAGCCGTGCTGAATTTGCCGCAGTATCTTTGGAGCTTTATGAAGCCTTGTCCGGTCAGACAGCAAAATCTGCTTCTTCGCCTTTCCGTGATATTGCAGGAAATCCGGATGAAGACGCCATTAAAAAGGCGTATGATTTAAACATCGTAGCAGGTATCTCTGCCACCGAATTCAGCCCTAATTCCCACATCAGCCGTGAAGATTTAGCCGCTATGCTGTGCCGTGCTATCAAAAAATATAAATTTGAAGACTGGACTTTGGCAACCGACGATGACTATTACTTAGATTCTGAAGGCGTGAAAAAGTACGCAGACGATGCGGACATTTCAGGATACGCAAAGCCTTCTGTGTATTACCTGACGAAGATGGGTATCTTAAACGGTGTCAGCGAAACTCATTTCGCTCCCAAAAACACGACCTCTGAGCAGGTAGCTCAAGGCTATGCTACCGCCACCCGTGAACAGGCAATCGCTCTGTCTCTGCGTATTTTCAAAATTTCAGAGCTGTTGAAAGAATCTGAATCTGACAAAAACTAAAAACATACAAAAAACTACGATAATTTTAAGGAGCTGTAGCAAAAAGATTTTGCTACAGCTCCTTTGGGGTTGGAGAAAAATAGTACAGAATGAACAAACTGAGCAAAAGCATGGTAAAACCTTGCTTTTGGGTACCCGAAGTCGTATGTGATACGACGAGAGGCGATGTTTGTTTATAGCATAAAGCAATTGAATCAGTGAAATTTGTTACCGTACAAATTTCTACAGTGTTTCACTTGACAATCTTTTTCATTCATGACTTCAAATGTCTCGTCTTACCATTCCCTTGCTTTATGCGGTCTGTGTATTTTTCTACAGTCCCTTTTTTTCTTGCTTTGTATCCCATATTGATTCCTACTATTCCTCCTAACGCTCCTGATAAAAATCCCAGCAACACCGCAGGAAGCAGCTGAGGAGTAAAATATCCCCCTTCATAAATAATGGTACCTATTAATCGTAAAATAAGAGGACAAATAACTCCCGTAATTCCGCCAATGAACCAACCACCCGATGTAACACGGCGCACCGACCACAGCCCTGCCACAAAAATCCCTAATAGATTCGCCACAGTGACAAAGGGCTCCAACAGTCCTTCTCCCGCCTTTGTAAAGGTCATCACCGCCGCCAGAATCAGCAAAAGAAGCAAAGTCACTCCATAGCCTGTCAGCACACCGAATCCAATATTTTTTAATTTCAGCTGCACCATAAAAACACCCCTTCAAAAAACAGTCTTACTTAACTGTATTTCCGAAGGGGAATTTTTATGACTTATTCTTGGGTTTCTTCTGCAATCTCCTCATCCGGTTCTTCCAGAGTATCGGGTTTTTCTTTTGCAGCAGATTTTTCCACAATACCGATTGCTTCACGCTGTAATTTCAGTTTTACGCGGTCAGGACCGGTTTCCATGATGAAATAATCATCCTTCAGCTTTACGATTTTACCGTAAATACCGCTGCTTGTGATAATGGTATCACCGTTTTTGATTTCGCTGAGCATCTTTTTCCGTTCTTTCGCCTGCTTTTGCTGAGGACGAATCATGAGAAAATAAAAGATTGCAATCAGCACTACAAAATAAAGAATTGTACCTGTTTGACCTCCCATCGGGTTCACTCCTCTCTTTTTTATTCATTATACTATATTATACCTTTTTTTCCACCATTTAGCAAGAGTTTTTTAAAAATTAATGATATTTTTCATAAATTCTTTGTGCCAACTCCAACCTGATCCCCGAAACCTTGCAAAGTTCAGGAATTTCTGCTTTTTTAATTGCCGTTGCAGAACCGAAATACTGTAACAGCGCTTTCCTTTTTGCAGGGCCTACACCCGGAATTTCTTCCAGCGAGGACATAAGCTGATGTTTTTTATGCACCTGCTTGTGATAGGAAATGGCATGTCGGTGCACCTCTTCCTGAATCCGTGCAAAAAACCGAAAGGCAGGAGAGGTAACACGGAAGGAAAATTCCTGTTCCCCATTGGTGATTCCGCGGGTTTTATGCTTATCATCTTTGACCATACCAAAAATTGGAATCGGCCAGCCTTTTTCCTGCATCAGTCCCTTTACTGCATTCACATGACCCTTTCCGCCGTCTAACAAAATCAAATCAGGCAAGGGATAAAACTTGGCTTTGTCCGGCTCCAGTTCTCCTGTTTCTATCAATTTTTGTTCTTCCGCTCCATGAGTCATTCGGCGGAATAACACCTCGCACATCGAAGCATAATCATCCGGTCCCTCCACCGACTTGATTTTAAATTTCCGATAGGCTCTTTTTAAGGGAATCCCGTCCACAAACACTACCATACCCCCTACAGAATCTGCTCCTGCGGTGTTGGAAATATCATAAGATTCCACTCTTCTTGGAAGAACGGGTAATTGTAACTCTTCTTTTAATTCCAATAGGAGAGCTTTGGTTTTATTGGCGGCACTGCGGATGTTTTCCAGAGATTGCAGTGCATTGGCACGAACCATTTCCATCATTGCCTTTCCCTCTCCCCGTTTGGGAACAGACAAGGTAACCTTACTGCCCTTAAGAGAAGACAGCCACAGAGCAATTTCCTCCCCTTCTTCTATTTCCTCCTGAAGGAGAATTTCTTTGGGAATCATTTCGCTGCTATGATAAAATTGCTTGACAAAGCCATTAAGAAGGTCTTTGCCCTCTTCTTTTCCCCCGCCGTTCATAGCAAAATGCTCTCTCCCCAGCACTTTTCCGTTGCGGACAAAGAACACCTGAATGCAAGCATCGTCACCGTCCTGTGCAAACCCGATGAAATCCTGTTCTTTTTTCACATTCACCAGCATTTTCTGTTTTTCGGTGATTTGCTCTATGTTTTTCAGCTGGTCACGGTAATGGGCCGCTTTTTCATACTCTAAATTTTGGGACGCCTCCATCATGGCACGGGTAAATTCCTCTTTTAAATCCCCTGTTTCTCCCGCCAGAAAACGCTCTGCTCGGTGAATCATCTGTGCATACTCTTTTGCAGATACCTTTCCCGTACAAATACCGGGGCACTGCTTTAAGTGATAATAAAGACATGGTCTGATTTTTCCGCAATCCCTGGGAAATTCCCGATTACAGGAATAAAGTCCAAAGGTTTTTCTGAGCAGTTCCAAGGTTTCCCGTGCCACTGCCGCATTCAGATAAGGACCATAATACTTGGCATTGTCCCGCTCCCGTTTTCTGGTCATAAAAATCTTCGGGTAATCCTTCCCTGTTTCTATCTTAATAAACGGATAATGCTTGTCATCTTTTAAGAGGATGTTATATTTGGGTCTGTATTTCTTAATCAGATTACATTCCAGCATCAAAGCTTCCGTTTCACTGTCCGTTACAATGTATTCAAAACGATGAATATGCTCCACCATTGCCAAAACTTTCGGGGAATGGTGTTTGGAGGATTGAAAATACTGCCGCACTCTATTTTTTAAGTTTTTGGCTTTTCCCACATAAATCACAGAACCCGATTTGTCCCGCATCAGGTAAACTCCGGGCTCATCAGGCAGCGTTTTCAGCATTTCCGAAATCTGTTCATTCAACACAATTCCTCCTTTCCCCATAATACAAAAATTGGCTGTGGAAACATTGCTCCACAGCCCTTTTCGCCTGTCTTATCAATCTGCAAAATTAGAAGAAATCAACTGAACCAAGCCGTTCACTGCTTCTTCTTCAAGTCGGAGGCCAAGC
>JAZNYR010000011.1:0-5070 GCA_045594525.1 Clostridia bacterium
ATTATACCATATTTTACTTGATTTTTAAAGTTTTTTTGCAAAAAAAAGACCACCAACATTGACTTTGTCAGTGGTCTGAAAGCCCTCAATAGTGAGGGCTTTCTTTTTTGTGAAAAAGGGTTGACAAAAGAAAGAACCAGAGTTATAATAATACTTGAACAATCGTTCAAGTATTGAAATGGAGTTGAACAAGATGAATACCCCCCAATGTGAATATTTACATGCCCACCAAGAGGTGATTGACCGAATTACAGAGAAACTGCCATCCCAGGAGTATTTGTATGATTTGGCAGAGCTTTATAAAGTGTTTGGAGACAGCACCAGAATCAGACTTCTTTATGTGTTGATGGAAGAAGAACTTTGTGTGTGCGATTTGGCGGCACTGCTTAACATGTCATTGTCTGCTGTTTCCCACCAACTGCGAATCCTGAAACAAGCAAGGTTGGTCAAATTCCGAAAGGAAGGAAAAACTGTGTTTTATTCTCTGGCAGACCTTCATGTGAAAACAATCATTGCCCAGGGAATGGAACACATCGAGGAATAGGGATGAAATGAATCGGAAAGAAAGGAAGTTTTTTAATGAAAAAAGTATATCGTATGGAAAATTTGGAGTGTGCCCATTGTGCGGCAAAAATGGAACAGGCAATCGGGAAATTGGACGGAGTGGAGTCGGTTTCTGTTAGTTTCTTGACCCAAAAGGTGATTTTAAATGCAGAAGAAAGCAAGCTGGAACAAATTGTTGCAGAAGCTTCTAAAATTTGCAAAAAAATTGAGCCTGACTGCGTGATAAAGAGGTAATTTTATGAGTAAAAAGCAAAAGAAATTATTGCTGCGGATTCTGATTAGCGTGGCATTATTTATTGTAGCGATTTTGATGCAGGATAGGGTTTCTACCTATCTCTTGTTGATTCCTTATCTGATTGCGGGGGGAGATGTGCTGTTTTTGGCTGCCCGCAATCTGATTCGGGGGCAAGTTTTTGATGAACATTTTCTGATGGCTGTGGCAACAGTTGGTGCTGTTTTATTACAGGAGTTTCCCGAGGCAGTATTTGTCATGGTTTTTTATCAGGTAGGAGAGCTGTTCCAAAGTTATGCGGTGGGGAAAAGTCGGAAATCCATTGCGAAGCTCATGGAGCTTGCTCCTGATACGGCTTGGATTGAAGAAAAGGGAGCATTGGTTGAGGTTTTCCCGGAAGAAATTGTGATAGGGCAAAGGGTGGTCGTAAAACCGGGAGAAAAAATCCCTGTGGACGGTGTGGTAGAATCAGGAATATCTTCTCTGGATACAGCTGCATTGACAGGAGAATCTTTACCCCGTGAGGTTGCGGTGGGGGATGAGGTCATCAGCGGCTGTATTAACCTAAAAGGATTGTTAAAAATCCGTGCCACCAAAGAGTTTTTTGATTCTACCGTATCAAAAATTTTGGAGCTGGTGGAAAATGCCGCCTCCTCCAAAGCAAAAACAGAACAGTTTATTACCCGATTTGCCCGTTGGTACACCCCTATTGTGGTGGCGTTTGCGGTCTTGTTGGCATTGCTTCCTTCGCTTTTGGGATTGGGGACATGGAGTATGTGGTGTCAAAGAGCTTTGAATTTTTTGGTCGTATCATGTCCTTGCGCTTTAGTGATTTCTGTTCCATTGTCCTTTTTCGGCGGAATTGGCAAAGCCTCTCATCACGGTATTTTGATAAAGGGTTCTCAGTATATTGAGGTGCTGTCAAAAGCAAACACGGTGGTATTTGACAAAACGGGAACACTTACAAAGGGGCAATTTTCTGTGTCCGAAATCTTTAGCGCAATTCCGGAGGAAACCCTTCGTTTGGCGGCGTTGGCAGAGGGCGGATCGGATCATCCCATTGCCCAATCTTTAAAGCAGGCTTATGGGAAGGAAATGCAAGGGATTTCTCAAGCGGAAGAAATTCCGGGTTGTGGAATCAGGGCAAAAATCGAAGGGAAAGAAGTGTTGGTGGGAAACCGCTGTCTGATGGAACGATACGGGATTTCGGTCCAGGATTGTGAAGGTTTGGGAACGCAGGTATTCGTGGCGGCAGACGGAACCTATTATGGTGTGATACTGATTGCTGACCGTCCAAAAGCAGAGGCGAAAGCTACGATAGAACAGTTAAAAAAGCAGGGAATCCGTCGGGTTGTGATGTGTACCGGTGACCGAGAATTGACGGCAAAAGAAACTGCAAAGCATTTGGGGATTGAGGAGGTGTACGCACAGTTGCTTCCTCAGGATAAGGTGTCTCTTGTAAAAACTATTTTGGAATCAGGAGAAAAGGGTAGTGTCCTGTTTGTAGGGGACGGAATCAACGATGCACCTGTTTTGGCATTGGCAGATGCCGGTGTTGCGATGGGCGCTTTAGGATCGGACGCAGCCGTAGAGGCGGCAGATGTGGTACTGATGGATGATAACCCTGAAAAATTACCACAGGCAATTAACATTGCCAAGAAAACCATGAGAATTGTATGGCAGAATATTGTGTTTGCACTGGGTATTAAAATGGGCGTTTTGGTTCTCAGTGCCTTTGGTATGGCGGGGATGTGGGAAGCGGTGTTTGCAGATGTTGGTGTGTCTGTTCTGGCTATTTGCAACGCTATGCGAGTCCTTTACGGAAAAGAGATGTTGTCTTGACAATGGTTTTTATTTGTAGTATAATGATAAAAAAATATTAAACCTTTGCAGAAAGAAGATGAAATAATTTGATTATTATTATGAAGTCTAACGCACCGAAACAATCGGTGGAGGAAATGATTTCTTCTCTGGAAAATCAGGGGATGAAAGTACAGATTAACACCGGTGTTGAATGTACGGTACTGGGCGTTCTGGGAAACACCCATGAGTTAAACAAATCCCAGATTGAAATGAATCCCCAGGTAGAACGGGTGATGGCGGTTCAGGAGCCTTACAAAAAGGCAAACAGAAAATTTCACCCTGAGGATACGGTTATTACCGTTGGCGATCAAACGATCGGTGGCGGTGGTTTGGCGGTCGTTGCAGGTCCTTGCTCGGTGGAAAGCGAAGAACAGATTGTAGAGGTTGCCACCCGTGTCAAAGCGGCAGGGGCAGGATTCTTAAGAGGCGGTGCCTTTAAGCCCCGTTCCTCCCCCTATGCGTTCCAAGGTTTGGGTACGGACGGATTAGAATTATTGTGTGAAGCACGAAGCATTACAGGTCTGCCCATTGTTTCTGAATTGACTTCTTTGCGTCATCTGGACGAGTTTGTTGAAATGGTAGATGTGATTCAGATTGGTGCAAGAAATATGCAGAATTTTGAATTGCTTCGTCAGGTTGGTAAAACAAATAAGCCTATTTTATTAAAACGCGGACTGTCCAGCACCATTGATGAATTGCTTCTTTCTGCGGAATACATTATGTCTGAAGGAAATGAACAGGTCATCCTTTGCGAACGGGGAATCAGAACCTTTGAAACCTTCACCAGAAACACGCTGGATTTATCTGCAGTGCCAATTTTAAAACGGTTAAGTCATCTTCCCGTTGTGGTTGACCCCTCTCATGCAACCGGTCTTGCGTGGATGGTGGAACCCATGTCCATTGCGGCTGCGGCAGTTGGAGCAGACGGTGTGATTGTAGAAGTACACAACAATCCTTCCTGTGCATTGTGTGACGGAAAACAGTCCATTACACCGGATGAATTTGATGTGCTGATGAGAAAATTGAAAATTGCCAGTCGGATTCACGAGGAGGCAGAAAAATGAGCAAAGAGCTGGAGGGTCTTAGACAGGAAATCGACCAGATTGACCGTCAGCTGATTGCCCTTTTTGAACAACGGTTTGCAGTAACCTCCCGTGTGGGAGAATTCAAAAGCAAAATTGGGAAACCTGTGTTTGACCCCGAGCGGGAAAGGGCAGTGATAGAGGACCGGTTGTCACGGGTGCAAAATTTGGAGAACTGTGCGGCGATCAGCAGTTTGTTTGAAATGATGATGGCAAACAGCCGTCAGGGTCAGCGAAAAATCTGCCGTGCAGGGATTGAAAATCTGATCAACTCTTTGCCTGTATGCAATGAGATCAAATTATCTGACGGAGCAATGGTTGCCTACGGCGGTGTGGAAGGAAGTTTCGGGGAAGAAGCATTGCTGACCTTTTTTGGAGAGGACACCAATCGGATAGGGTTTCCCTATTTTTCTCAAGTAATTGATGCAGTCCGCAAGGGGGAAGCAGAATTTGGTGTTCTGCCCATTGAAAATTCTTCTACGGGAGCTGTAATTGAGGCGTATGATTTGCTCCGTGACAGCGGGTGTTATATTGTAGGAGAAGAAAAACTTCCGATCCGTCATTGTTTACTTGGCCTGCCGGGTGCGGATATGGATCAGATTCAAAAGGTATATTCTCATCCCCAAGGTTTGGCACAAAGCAGTCAGTTTTTGCAGGAACATTCCAATTATCAATGTGTGTCTTATCTGAATACGGCAATGAGTGCAAAACTGGTGCGGGACAGCGGTGATTTTTCTTTAGCGGCAATCGGCAGTAAACGATGTGCTGACACTTATGGTCTGCAAATTTTGGCAGAGGGAATCAATGATTCTTTGCACAATCATACCCGATTTGTTATGATTTCAGGAAAGAGTTTGCTTGCAGAGGAAGCCAATAAAATCAGTATTTGCTTTGATTTGGCTCATGCAACAGGTTCGTTGTATCAGATTTTAACCTTTTTTGCCATCAACAAAATTAATTTGTTAAAACTGGAATCTCGTCCCATACCGGGGAAAAACTGGGAGTACAGCTTTTTTATTGATTTTGAAGGAAATCTGATGGATCAAGAGATTCAGGACACCCTCTGTTCTGTGGTGGACGAGGTCAGCCGGTTCCGTTATCTGGGAAATTATATTGGAAGTTAATACTTTATATAAAAGAATCCTCCATTTTTGGGGGATTTTATTTGTTAAATATTATCTTAAGTTTCGTTACTCGTGGCATAGGCTTTTGTTGTTAGTGCAAGTCATGGCAACTTTTTTATGCTATAATTAAATTATAGGGGCAAGAAAAGGGATTCGTTTTTACGGGTTCCTTTTTTCGTTCCCTAAATTTATCAGAAAGGAGAGA
>JAZNYR010000012.1:0-3807 GCA_045594525.1 Clostridia bacterium
AAAGCCTTTTGCAGACGGTCAAATCCTGTTTTAGGAACGCTATGTATCGCCATATAAGCAATTCCCGACTGGTCGGGATTGTTTAGCTTTCTCCCTGCCAGAGCCGTTTCGGAAAAATCCACACGGCATTCCATTCCGCAGGTTGTTCCGATGCCTGCGATTTTGCCGGCAGCTCTGAATTCCTCTGCACCGCCAATACTGTCATGATCCATAATGCCTGCTGTCTGCAACCCTTCTGCCCGTGCCATATAAATTGCGGCAGTGGGGGAGTAAGGCGAGAAAGAGTAACAGGTGTGGATGTGGTTATTGGCATATTGAGGTTTTACCTCGGGTTTTCTTTCTTCCTTTTTAAGAACTTCCTCAAGATTGTTAAGCCTTTGTTCCATGTCCGAAACATTTAAAAGCTTGATTGTTTCTTGCAATTCTTGATATTTGCTCATCTGATTTTAAATCTCCTATTTCAGCATGGTCTGTCCGCCGGTAACAGGAAGAGCCTGACCGGTTTCATAGCACTGTTCCACACAGTAGAATAATGCCTTGGCTACATCAGACGGGGTACAGCCTCTGCGGATGGGTGATTTTGATAAATAGAAATTTTTCACATCTTCAACCGTCTTTGCACCCGGAACCTTACCTGCATTGAGATACTGCACAAATAAACCTTTTTCAGGGTCAGACCATAAGGGACCGTCATAGAAATTACCGGGGCAAATGGCATTTACCTTAATCTGGTATTCCACCAATTCAAGAGCAAAGCTCTGGGTAAGACCGATACCGCCAAATTTTCCTCCGGCATAAGCGAAGTTATTTTTAGAACCGGTAAGACCGGATTTTGAATTAATCTGTATAATATCAAACCATTTGTCAGGAGCCGCTTCATGCTGGGCTTTCATAATTTCTGAGGCATACTTTGCGCAGTAAAAATAACCTGTGTAGTTCACCTTGGTAACAAAGTCAAACTGCTCGGGTGTGAGATCTTCAAGACTTCCTGCTTTTAAAACCCCTGCATTTGCCACGAAAATATCCAGTCCGCCAAAATGCTCAACGGTTTTAATCATCAGGTTTTCTACAGATTCGGCATTCCCCACATCAACCTTAATGCCGATTGCTCTTGCGCCAAGAGCACTTGCTGCAGATGCTGCAAGTTCTTCGTTAATATCTGCAAGAACAACAGATGCCCCCTCGTTGTACATTTCTTTTGCAATACCATAACCGAAGCCCTGAGCACCTCCTGTCACAATGGCGATTTTTCCGCCCAGACGACCGCCGGATTCAGGTCGGTTGTTAATGTTTTGTTTGGCGTATTCTTTTGCTTCGTTTAAATTCATAACCATACTCTCCTTGCCATCTTTTACATAGCACTAGCTACATTCTAATTATACACTTATATCTTACCACAAATAAAGTGTATTGTCAAGAATAAATACCTTGATTTTAGGCATAGCCAAAGCATTGAGTCAGCTTTTCAATCTCACATCATTTACAGGAAAGAATGGGGAAACAATGACAATCGGTTTTATTTTGTTTACAATTTAAGAAACTGATGATATAATATAAGGGGGGATTGTGATGATAAAAAGGGTATGTTATCAAAATCAAACAATTTGGTATGAGCTTTGTTATAAAAAAGTGAAAAATATCAACCTTGCCGTTCGACCGGACGGGAGTGTTTTTGTGTCGGCAAACAAGAGGGTTTCGGAGCAGGTGATTGAGGCATTTATATTGTCTAAGGCGGAGTTTATTTTAAAGGCATTGGAACAGAACAACAAACCCCAAAAACAGTATTTTACAGAGGAAGAAGTGATGAGCTTGATTCTTGCCCTTTGCAAGAGGGCATATCCCTATTACAAATCCATGGGAATTTCTTATCCTCAAATCAAATTCAGAAAAATGGTATCCCGTTGGGGGAGCTGTCACCCCGTAAAAGGGATTCTCACCTTTAATAAAAATCTGAAATATGCTCCAAAAGAATGTATCGAATATGTGGTGCTCCATGAATTTACCCACTTTTTACAGGCAAACCATTCCAAACAATTTTATGAAGAATTGGAGAAGGTTTGCCCCGATTGGAAAATATGCAGAAATCGTTTGAAGGAGATTAGAATACGATGAAAAAATGCAAAATTACCGTGATGAGGAAAGCGTGTTATGATGATTTAATGGAACAGTACGAAAACCCCATAGACCATGCCTGTGATTTAAAGGAGGGTCAAGTCTTTATTGCAAACGGCTGGGAAAAACCCCAAGGCTTGTGTGACAGCGCGTGGGAGAGTATGTCCCCCTTTGTGATGACCCTTGCCCACGGGGGAGAAAACATATATAACGGTTGGATGAAAAACCCGAAATCTGCCATGATTTCCTGTAATGACGGATTCAGACCCGTCAGCTTTTATATTGAAGTATTAGATGAAGATGCAAAATGAGGTGATACCGATGAAACTGATTTCGTGGAATGTAAACGGACTTCGAGCCTGTCTGACGAAAGGCTTTGAAGAGATTGTAAACCGATTGGATGCAGATGTGTTTTGCGTTCAGGAAACTAAGATGCAGGAAGGCCAGGCGGAGCTTTCTTTGCCCCAATATCATAAGTATTGGAATTCTGCCGAGAAAAAGGGGTATTCGGGGACGGCTCTGTTTACCAAGACAAAACCTCTTTCTGTTGCATACGGAATCGGAATCGAGGAGCATGACAAAGAGGGTCGGGTGATTACTGCAGAATTTGAAGATTTTTTTGTGGTCACCTGCTATACTCCCAATTCCCAGAATGAATTGAAACGGTTGGATTATCGGATGGAGTGGGAGGATGCCTTTTTGCTCTATTTGAAATCTTTAGAAAAAACAAAACCTGTGATTTTGTGCGGGGATTTAAATGTGGCACACAGAGAAATTGACATAAAAAACCCAAAAACCAATCAGAAAAATGCAGGCTTTACCCCCGAGGAACGGGAGAAAATGACCCATCTTTTAGACAGCGGTTTTATTGACACCTATCGGTATTTTTATCCCGACAAAGAAGGGGTATATTCCTGGTGGTCCTACCGATTCCGTGCCAGAGAGAAAAATGCGGGTTGGCGGATTGATTATTTTCTTGTTTCCAAAGCACTGGAAAACAGATTGTCTTCTGCCTCCATTCACACAGACATTTTCGGGTCAGACCATTGCCCCGTGGAATTAATCATAGAAGGATAGCTGTTATGAAATTACAAGTGATTGCAAGAATTGAAAATGATTTTCCCGAAAAGTTCGGCTTGCCCAGACAAAGCGGGTTGATTGAAGAACTGTCCTCTAAAATCATTATGGAGCCTGAATTTGCCAGAGAGGAGGCCTTTCGGGGATTGGAGGAATTTTCTCATATCTGGCTGATCTGGGGATTTTCGGAGTCGAAGGGCTGGTCGCCTACCGTCCGTCCCCCAAGACTTGGAGGGAATAAGCGGATGGGGGTGTTTGCCACCCGTTCTCCCTTTCGGCCCAACGGATTGGGGTTGTCGGCAGTTCGGCTGGAAAAAATAGAAAAGGGTGTTCTTTTTGTGCGGGGAGCGGATTTGATGAGCGGAACCCCTATTTATGACATCAAACCCTATCTGCCCTTTGCAGACAGTTATCCCAATGCAAAAGGCGGTTTTGCAGAAGGGGTGAAGGATTACAAATTAAAGGTTGTATTTGAGGAGGAGGGGCAACTGACCCCCGAACAAAAGGCCACCCTGACAAAGGTGCTGGAGCAAGACCCCAGACCCTCTTATCAGGACAACCCTCAAAGAATTTATTCTTTTACTTTCAGCTCCTTTACTGTACAATTTACAGTGGAAC
>JAZNYR010000013.1:0-15366 GCA_045594525.1 Clostridia bacterium
CCTGTAATCCTCGTATCGGCGGAACCTCAAAAGGTCATCTGGTGCGTGAAATTGACGCGTTAGGCGGCGAAATGGGACATGTGATAGACAAAACCTTTTTGCAGTCCAGAATGTTAAACAGAGGAAAAGGACCGGCGGTTCACTCCCTTCGTGCTCAGGCAGACCGAAGAAAATATCAGGAAGAAATGAAAAAAAGGCTGGAACGGGAGCCGAATATTGACATCAAACAATGTGAAATTACCGACATTTTGTTTGAAGAAGATAAAGTAAAAAGTGTGGTTACCCATTTGGGCGCAGAGTTTGGGGTAAAAGCGGTGATTATTGCCAGCGGAACCTATCTTCAGGGCAGAATTATCATTGGTGATGTGTTTTATACAGGCGGACCTGACGGAATGTTTGCTGCCACAAAATTGAGCCAATGCCTGACAGACCAGGGAATTGAGCTGATGCGGTTTAAAACGGGGACCCCTGCAAGAGTTCATTTTGACAGCGTGGATACCTCAAAAATGGAGGAGCAAAAGGGCGATGAAGAAATAGTTCCTTTTTCCTTTACCACAAAAGAAAAGCTTGAAAACAAGCTGTCTTGTTGGCTGACTTATACCAATCAAAACACTCATGATATTATTCGTGAAAACATTCACCGCTCCCCTCTTTATTCGGGACAGATTGAAGGGGTTGGACCCCGCTATTGCCCGTCTATTGAGGATAAGGTGATGCGGTTTCCCGATAAGGAACGGCACCAGTTGTTTATTGAGCCTACGGGGCTTGATACCAAAGAAATGTATGTACAAGGCATGTCCAGCAGCTTACCTGAAGATGTGCAGCTGAAGTTTTTACGGTCTGTTCCGGGACTTGAGCAAGTAAAAGTGATGAGAACGGGGTATGCGATTGAATATGATTGCATCAACCCTCTCCAGTTAAAGCCTACCTTAGAGGTGAAAAAAATCAGCGGACTGTACGGTGCGGGCCAGTTTAACGGGTCCTCCGGTTATGAAGAAGCGGCGGCGCAGGGCTTGGTTGCGGGAATTAATGCAGCGCGAAAAATTCAGGAAAAAGAGCCTGTGATTATCGACAGAAGCCAAGGATATATCGGAACCTTGATTGATGATTTGGTGACCAAAGGAACCCGTGAACCATATCGTATGATGACAGCGCGGTCAGAATACCGACTATTGTTAAGACAAGATAATGCAGATGCCAGATTGACCCCCTTAGGATATGAAATCGGACTGATTTCACAAGAAAGATACGATGAGTTTTGTGAAAAACAGCGGTTAATTGAGCAGGAAATCAAGCGGTGTGAAGCCACTACCCTTCCCCCATCCGACGAATTAAACCGTTATCTGGAGGAACAGGGAGAAAGCAAATTGACCACCGGAATCCGTTTGGCTTCCCTCATTCGCAGACCCTCTGTGACCTATGAGGGACTGGGATTTGCAGACAGAGAACGACCGGAATTGCCGGTTGACGTAACAGAACAGGTAAATATTTCCATTAAATATCAGGGGTATATTGAAAAACAAAAACAGCAAGTAGAGCAATTTCTGAAAATGGAAAGCAAAAAAATTCCACAGGAGATTGATTATCATCAGATTTATGGCTTAAGGCTGGAAGCAAGGCAAAAATTAGACCAAATCCGACCGGAATCTTTGGGACAGGCATCCCGAATTTCCGGGGTTTCTTCCGCAGATATTGCTGTTCTGATGGTATATCTGAACAAATAACATGAAAGAATTATTAAAAAAAGAAGCAGAAAAAATAAATGTTATGTTAACCGAAAAACAGCTGAATCAATTTGTGCTGTATTACCAATTATTGATGGAATGGAATCAGAAAATGAACCTGACAGCCATCACAGAACCTGAGGAAGTAGTACAAAAACATTTTGTGGACAGCTTAACCTGTTTGGAAACAGGATTGTTGAAAAGTGGAAAATTGATTGATGTGGGAACGGGTGCAGGATTTCCTTCCATTCCACTGAAAATTGTATGCCCTACTCTGGAAATGGTACTGTTGGATTCCTTACAAAAACGATTGACATTTTTAGAAGAAGTCATCGATCAACTTGGTTTGGAAGGAGTTTCTTTGGTTCATGCCCGTGCAGAGGATGGGGGGCAAAACCCGAAGCTTCGGGAACAGTTCGATATTGCCATTGCAAGAGCGGTGGCACCCATGAATGTATTGGCGGAGCTTTGCCTTCCCTTTGTCAAAAGGGGTGGTTACTGGATTGCTATGAAAGGAAGTCAAGGTCAGGCAGAACTGGCACAGGCAAAAAATGCAATCTCCATATTAGGCGGCTCGGAAAAAGAACTGTTTACAACGGGAATCGACAATCATACAGTCATTTCCGTTGTGAAAACTGAAAATACTCCTAAAAAATACCCCCGCAAGGCGGGAACTCCCTCGAAAAACCCCTTATCTTAACGAAATACAACTAAATATTCTTTTGAAAAGTCGAACGATTTTTTCTCCACAGTAATTGATTTATGGTATAATAGAACTGTAAAAATACCGAGATAAAGGAGAGAAAGGGATGTCGATTTTTCATTTTAATGAGATTTTTGAGCAAATTACAGGACAAGCAGAGGACAAAATACATTACATTTCTACCCAGCAGATTGTGCCAAGCCCATACCAGCCGAGAAGAGTATTTGACAGAACTTCCATTGATGAGTTGTGCCTTTCCATTCGTCAGTACGGAATTTTGCAACCATTATTGGTGAGAAAAACAGAGGATGGATATGAGTTGATAGCAGGAGAAAGAAGGTTAAAAGCCGCAAAACAGGCGGGTTTGCACGAAGTTCCTGTTATTATTAAGCAGTTTGATGAAAAGGATACGGCGGTAGTGGCACTCATTGAAAATGTTCAGCGGAGTAACCTTTCCTATTGGGAAGAAGCGACTGCCTTTGATACCTTGATACGGGTTCACGGAATGACCCAGGAAATGGTTGCAGATCGGGTTGGGAAAAACCAGTCTACCATTGCCAATAAATTACGGCTGTTACGGTTAAGTGAAACGGTAAAACGGCAATTGGTCATGCATAAATTATCAGAACGACACGCTAGGGCGTTGCTGAAAATTCATGATGAAGAGGTACAAAAAAAGCTGCTGCAGGAAATTATAGATAAAAATTTAAATGTAAAGGAAACGGAAAAAATAGTAGAAAAAGCCCTGCTTTCTTGTCAAAAGAAGGAAATGCAAAAGAAAAAAGAAACAAAAGTAGGCTTTACCAAGGATTTGAGACTATTTTTTAATACCATAAACAAGGCTGTTGACTCTATGAAACAAGCAGGAGTCATGGCAAGGGCGGAAAAAACGGATCACGAAGATTATATTAAATATTCCATTATCATTCCAAAATCGGGGAAAAAACAAAATGTTTCACGTGAAACATGAAAAAAAGATTGTATTTTGTCGGAAAGTGTGTTATAATAAATATCGTTAATGAAAAAGATACATAATGGAGGTTTATTTACGGTGGCAAAAAGAAAAATTGAATTTGATACAACAGAGGTTGTGTTGGCAACAGTATTTAAAGATGATATGGGAAAAGAAACTCCAAAAATTTTAAATCTTCCCTATGATCAGTTTTTAAAAATTTCTTTTATTCCTTGCGAGGAAAGAAAATTGTTTAAATCTGTTCCTTCCGAAAAAATTGTGCTTCAATTAAAGAAATATGCACAGCCTGTGGAATATACCATGCTGAAAAATAAAGAGTTTTATCAGTCTTATAAAGAAGGATTTCGAAAATTTGCACAGGATAACAGAATTGATCTGATTGATGAAACAAAATAAGGAGGAAACCATGGCAAAGGTTATTTCGGTAGTAAACCAAAAAGGTGGCGTTGGAAAAACAACCACTACCGTAAATTTAAGTGCATGTCTGGCACAACAGGGCAAGAAAGTGCTTTTGATTGACATGGATCCTCAAGGAAACGCTACCAGCGGTCTGGGAATTGATACAGAAGAACTGGAAACCACCGTTTATCAGGTTTTAATCGGTGAAAAACCCATGGAAGAAAGCATTGTGCAAACAGAATTTGGAGAATTGTACCTTTCCCCTTCCGATATTCAGCTGGCAGGAGCGGAAATTGAAATGGTTCCCATGAAAAAAAGAGAGTTTGTGCTGAAAAATGCTCTTTCTGACATGAAAAATCAATATGATTATATTTTGATTGATTGTCCTCCCTCTTTAAACTTGATGACAATCAATGCATTGGTCGCATCTGACAGCGTTTTAATTCCTGTTCAGTGCGAATATTACGCATTGGAAGGCTTAAGTCGGTTGATGCAGACGGTAAAATCAATCAAAAAACAGTTGAATGCAAACCTTGATATTGAGGGAATTTTGCTAACTATGTATGATTCCAGAACAAATCTTTCTACAATGGTAGCGGAAGAAGTGAAAAATTTCTTTCCCAAAAAGGTGTATCATACGGTGATTCCCAGAAATGTGCGATTAAGTGAGGCACCCAGTTACGGTCAGCCCATTATTGCTTATGATCCTTATTCCAGAGGTTCGGAAAGCTACACAGAACTAGCAAAAGAATTAATAAAAAATAATAAGTAGGAGAGATTTTATGGCAAAAAAAGGCTTGGGAAAAGGCCTTGGAGCTTTGATTTCCGAGGATTTTTCCATTGAAAACGAAATAGTCCAATCCGGTGTTGCCGAAATTAAAATCACTCAAATTGAGCCGGACCCTGAACAGCCAAGAAAGGATTTTGATCAGGAAAAACTGGATACATTAGCTGAATCCATTAAAATTCATGGGGTGATTCAGCCCTTGATTGTAACAGAGCAGTCAAGCGGATTTTATCGGATTATTGCTGGAGAAAGAAGATGGAGAGCCGCAAAATTAGCCGGTCTTACCACTGTTCCTGTAGTAATCAAAACCTATTCTCGTGAGCAAAGTGCTCAAATTGCATTGGTGGAAAATCTGCAGCGTGAGGATTTGAACGGAATTGAAGAAGCTCGGGGATACAAAACCCTGATGGATGAGTTTTCTCTGACACAACAGCAGGTAGCAGAAAAGGTAGGAAAAAGCCGTCCTGCCATTGCCAACGCATTAAGACTTTTGAAATTGCCCGAAAGTGTACAGGATATGGTGATTTATGGGGAGATTTCAAGTGGTCATGCCCGTGCTATTTCCGGCATAAGTGATTCTGAATTGCAAAAAGACCTGGCGCAAAAGGTCATTGCAGAGGATTTAAGTGTCAGACAAATAGAAAAATTGATTGCTCAGTTAGAGCAACCCAAACCGGAGCGGGAAAAGGTTCGGATTGACTTAAACTTGAAAGCGCAATTAAAAAGTATTCAAAAGGATTTGCAATCTTTTCTTGGTACCAAGGTAAGAGTTGTTGCCGGAAAAAACAAGAGTAAAATTGAAATTGAATACTATGATATGTCTGAATTAGAACGAGTGATCGAATTAATAAAAAAATAAATTGTTTCACGTGAAACAATTGAAGGGAAGGTGCGGTTTTTGCTGGAAGAAAAAGCAAAAATATTACAAAGTAATGCACATAAGTATTTTTGGGCTTATGTTTTAGTCTCTTTTATCATCATTGTTGTAATGATTTTATTTTCTTCTTTCAGTCAGGAACGGCTAAAGCTTGAAAAAGAGCAGATTAGTGAACAATTGACGGAAGAAAAGAATTTTTCAAAAGGGATACAAAAAACCGCCCGGGATATTTCTGAGCAAAACGATGCGTTGTTGCAGGAAAATAAGATTCTGACCGAAGAAAATGCATCGTTAAAAGAGAAAATTTCAACATTACAGGAGTCAAACGAATCCTTTGAAACCAATCAAGAATTGTTGAAACAGTTAAAAGAAGCTTATGTGGCAGGGGACATGGAAACCTGTCAGCAGTTGCTTGGGGAAATTGATGAACACTTAATTTTGTCGGAGGACCTGGAGCAATATAACATTATAAAAGGCGATTTAAACTAGTAAATCATCAGGAAACCTATTATGGGTTTCCTTTTCCCGTTTTATAAAGATAAAAAGATAGAGGTGAAATTGTGGCAAAAAAGCAGGAATATAATGAACAAAGTATTACCATGCTCAAAGGTGCGGACCGTGTGCGGCTCCGTCCCGGAGTTATTTTTGGGTCTGACGGCATTGAAGGATGCTGTCATTCTTTCTTTGAAATTTTATCTAACTCTATTGACGAAGCAAGAGAAGGCTTTGGCGATCGAATAGAAGTGACCCGTTTTTTGGATAAGTCGATTATTGTGGAAGATTACGGTCGCGGTATTCCTTTGGATTACAATGAAAAGGAAGAACGGTATAACTGGGAATTGGTTTTTTGCGAGCTGTATGCAGGGGGAAAATATTCTCGCGGTGAGTCTGACAGTTATGAATTTAGCCTTGGTCTGAACGGACTTGGCAGCTGTGCAACCCAGTATTCTTCTGAATTTATGAATGTTACTGTTTGCAGAGAAGGAAATAAATATCAGCTCCATTTTGAAAAAGGCGAAAATGTTGGTGGTTTGACTAAGGAAAAATTTCGCCACCGTCATACCGGCTCTGTGATTCACTGGAAGCCGGATTTAGAGGTGTTTACCGATATTGACATTCCCCTGGATTATTATTTATCCACCATGAAAAAGCAAGCGGTGGTAAATGCAGGTCTTACCCTAATTTTAAAAGATGAAGTAGAAAAAAATCAGTTTGAAACCTATGAATTTTGCTATCCTGAAGGGATTTTGGGTTATGTAAAAGAACTGTCAAACGGAAAGGAAATGACAGCCCCCGTTTTTTATCAGACAGAGCGAAAAGGGCGTGACCGTGAGGATAAACAGGAATATAAGGTCATGTTGAATGTGGCTTTTTGTTTTAATAACGAAAATAATTACATTGAGTATTATCATAATTCCAGCTGGCTGGAACATGGCGGTTCTGTTGAAAAAGCAACAAAATCAGCTTTTGTTTCGGTGTTAGACCAGTATTTACGGCAAAATAATAAATATACCAAGAATGAAAGTAAAATCACCTTTGTGGATGTGGAGGACAGCCTGCTTTTTGTCAGCAGCAGTTTTTCTACGGAAACCAGCTATGAAAATCAGACCAAGAAATCTATTACCAACAAATTTATTCAGGAAGCCATGACGGATTTTCTGAAAAGTCAGTTGGAAATCTATTTAATTGAAAATAAGGCGGATGCGGAAAAAATTTCCAATCAGATTTTGGTGAATAAGCGAAGCCGTGAAAATGCGGAAAAAACCAAGCTGAATCTGAAAAAGAAGTTGTCGGGTACCATAGATATTTCCAACCGTGTGCAAAAATTTGTGGATTGCAGAAGCCGTGATTCTGCGTTACGAGAGCTTTATATTGTGGAAGGTGATTCTGCATTAGGCTCTGTTAAAATGGGCAGAGACGCCAATTTCCAAGCCATTATGCCCGTTCGAGGTAAGATTTTGAACTGCTTAAAGGCGGGATATGAAAAAATATTCAAAAGCGATGTCATTGTGGATTTAGTAAAGGTGTTGGGATGTGGCGTTGAGCTAAAATCCAAGCACAATAAGGATTTGAGCGGTTTTTCTCTGGAAAATCTTCGGTATCAGAAAATCATTATTTGTACCGATGCGGATGTGGACGGGTACCAGATCAGAACGCTGATTTTAACCATGTTCTATACCTTGATGCCTACCTTGATTGAACAGGGATATGTCTTTATTGCAGAGTCTCCTTTGTATGAAATTCAGACGAAAAAAGGAAGCCTGTTTGCCTATACTGACAAGGAAAAAGACCAGATTGTAGCAGGACTGGAAGGCGAAAAAGTGAAAATTATGCGTTCAAAAGGTCTTGGTGAAAACTCGGCGGAAATGATGTGGGAAACCACCATGAATCCGGAAACCAGAAAGCTGATTCGAGTCATGCCAGAGGACGAAGAAAAGACCAAAGAAATGTTTGATTTGCTTCTGGGTGATAATCTGCAAGGCAGAAAAGATTTCATCGAAAGTGATGGATACTTATACATTGATTATACCGATGTAAGTTAAGGAGGGAGAAAAATGAATCTTTATACAGAACAGGAAATTTCAAAAACACTGAAAGAGAACTATATGCCTTACGCCATGAGCGTTATTATCTCCCGTGCCATCCCTGAAATAGACGGATTTAAGCCTTCTCACAGAAAACTGCTTTATACTATGTATCAGATGAAGCTGTTAAACGGGGACAGAACAAAATCCTCTAATATTGTAGGACAGACCATGCAGTTAAACCCCCACGGCGACCAGACCATTTATGCCACTTTGGTTCGTCTGACCCGTGACAACGGGGCATTGTTGCATCCCTTTATTGATTCCAAGGGAAACTTCGGAAAGCAGTACTCCCGTGATATGGCGTTTGCGGCACCCCGTTATACAGAAGCAAAGCTTGAAAAATTTGCTGCAGAGCTGTTTTCGGATATTGATAAGGATACAGTGGATTTTGTGGATAACTTTGACGGGACAAAGAAAGAACCTACCCTATTCCCTGTTACATTTCCCAACATTATTGTCAATCCTAACTTAGGAATTGCGGTTGGTATGGCAAGTAATATCTGCAGTTTTAACTTGGCTGAGGTTTGCAAAACCACCATTGCGTTAATTAAAAATCCCAAGCATAAAATCAGCAAAACCCTGAAAGCGCCTGACTTTTCCACCGGTGGTTTGTTGATTTACAAGCCCGAAGAAATGGAAAAAATTTACAGCACTGGTCGGGGCAGCTTTAAAGTTCGTGCAAAATACAATTATGATAAGAAAAATCATTGCATTGAAATTACAGAAATTCCGTATACCACCACCATTGAAGCCATTATTGATAAGGTAGCAGAGCTGGTAAAGCAGAATAAATGCAAGGAAATTTCGGATATTCGTGACGAAACCGATTTGAAGGGATTAAAGATTACCATTGATGTCAAGCGAGGAACCGACCCTGATGCCTTGATGGCACGGCTTTATAAAATGACACCATTGGAGGACAGTTTCCCATGTAACTTCAATATCTTGATCGGAAACACGCCCAAAGTGTGCGGAATTGGTGAAATTTTAGAGGAATGGACAGCTTTTCGCGTGGATTGTATTAAGCGGGGATTGTACTATGATATTCAGAAAATGAAGGAAAAGCTGCATTTGCTTTACGGTTTGAGGGAATTGCTCCTTGATATTGACAAGGCAATTGCCATTATCCGCAACACCGAAGCAGAACGGGATGTTGTTCCCAATTTGATGCAGGGATTTTCCATTGATCAGGTACAGGCGGAATATATTGCAGAAATTAAGCTGCGCAATCTCAACCGTGAATATATTGTAAAGCGTACCAACGAAACAGACAATTTGGAAAAACAGCTGGAAGAAATGGAAGAAACCTTAGGATCTCCAGAAAAAATCAATAAATTGATTATCAATCAGCTGACAGACATTGCAAAAAAATACGGTCAACCCAGAAAAACGGAACTCATTACCGAGGAAGATGTGGAAGAATTTGAACCGGAAGAGGTTATTGACGATTACGCGTTGAAGGTATTCTTAACCAAAGAAAGCTACTTTAAGAAAATCAGCCTAGTTGCTCTGCGGACCAGCGGTGAGCAAAAGCTGAAAGAAGACGATAAGATTACCCATATCATTGAAACCTTTAACCGGGCAGAAATCTTGTTCTTTACCGACCGTCAGAATGTATATAAAGCAAAAATCAGTGATCTGCCCGACGGAAAAGCAAGTGTCTTGGGTGAATTTTTGCCTAATCTTCTGAAAATGGAGGAGGGCGAACGGGTAGTGGATATGGTGGTCACCGAGGATTACAGCGGTTTTATGCTGTTTGCATTCCGATCGGGGAAAATGGCAAGAGTGCCTTTAAAAGCCTATGAAACCAAGACCAACCGAAAGCGTTTGACAAACGCATATTCAGGCGTTTCTCCCTTAGTGAAAATGCTCTATTTCCAAGAGGAAATGGATTTGGCGGCAATGAGCGACACAGGAAAAATCTTGGTATTTAATACCGATTCCGTATCCCAGAAAAGCACCAGAGATTCGCAAGGGGTATCGGTACTTCTTTCTAAAAAGGGCAGTATCTTGACCGACCTTTGTCCCGCAGAAACATTGAAACTGAAGGATTTGCAATATTATAAAACAAAAAATATTCCCGCTGTAGGATGTTTCCTGCGGAAGGGAGACAGTATCGAAGAGCAGATCAGTTTCTTATAAAAAGGGGTGTCGCAAAAAGCGCACACCACAAAAGGCAAAAAGGGCTTAACCAAGCCGTTTCTGTTGTCAAGACAACAAGAGATAAATACACAACGCAAGGTAGAAATTCGTTAAGGAACGAATTTCCAAGATAAAGTGCCTTGTGTTTTGAACAAACATCACCTCTCGGCGTACCCCCGTACGCCTTCGGGTATCCCTTACAAGCAAAGCTTGTCACGGTTCAGTTTGTCCAATCTGCACTATTTTTCGTTCACCCCTTTAGGTGGTCGCAAAATGCGCACATTCAAAAACCCCATCAGCATAGCCGATGGGGTTTTTGCTATCTCAAATGATATTGTTTTAATACCTGATCTGCATAAAAGACAGAAATAAAATTCACTGTAGCAAAATAGAAAAATGCCAACAAAAATAACGAAAGAATCTCAATCGAATATAAAACCCAGGAAACCAGAACAATGGCAATCAGAATGCCTAATGTCTGATAAATTTTACTCAGTGCCAGTAAAAATGCGTTTTTATAAATTTCAAGTACCGTGAATTTGCCTGTAATCATCAAAGGATGAAGGTAAATCTGCATCATCAGAAAAACAATGGCAATGATGCCCAAAAGACCTAAAATAATCATAGTAAATATGGAAGGTCGGCTATAAAGAATCAATCCGTCCAAAAGCAGAAAAACCCACAAAATCAAGTTGATCAGCCAAATAAGAAAGCCTTGTTTAAAGTGCTGTTTCATTGCTTTTCTAAAATCTGTCCAGATAAAAATGGGACGCTCTTCCGAAACTTCGCGGAAAATATGGGTCATTCCGGCGGTGGCAGGACCAATGGTGATGATAGGGATACAGCAAAGTAAAAACATCACATTCATCTGCATAATGGTAAACAGTTTTCTGAAATACAATTCAAAAAAGAAAAAGAAGGGTTTTTTCTTGGGAGCGTTGGGGTCAATCCCCTTTCCCGGCTTATCATAATTTATAAATCGAAACATTTTTTCTCTCCTAAAAAAAGTATACATTTATTATATCATAATTCCCTCTTTTGGTCAATTCTTTTTCACTTTTCTAAAAAATTTTGGTTTTTTTGCAAATAGGGGTAGATTTTTGTTGAAAAATAGGGTATAATAAAATAAGTGCCTATGCCTTGAGTAAGGCAAAAGAAACGATATTCAATACATAGGAGGTATTTTTATGGCAACGATTAGCTGCCCGAATTGTAATGCCCAGCTGGATGAAACCAAAAAATTCTGTACTGAATGCGGCAAAAAGCTGCCCGTTATGGAAGAACAGCAGCAGGATGAAATTGCAATGCAGGCGACTCAGAAATTTAGTATCCAAGAGGACAAAAATTTGGAAGAAGCGGTAAAAGCAGTATTCCAAAAAGACGACGAAGAGGAAGACAAAAAGAAGAGAAAAAAATTCCATAAAGAAAACAAGTTAAAAGAAAAGGAAGATATGGAACAGCAAACAATAGTAGATTTTTCTGCATTGGCAGGCTCTACTTTGGATGACTCTCCCTATGAACCCATTACAGCATGGGGCTTTATCGGAATCCTGGCGTTGTTTGCCATTCCCGTAATCGGATGGATTTTTGCAATTATCTGGGCTTGTGGCGGATGTCGGAAGCTCAATAAGAGAAATTTGTCCCGAGGATATCTGATGATTTTGGCATTGCTTGCGATTTTTATCGGATGTGCTATGTTGGCAATATGGAAGATTGCTCCGGCTTACCAGGAAAACATCAATCCTACACCGGTTGTAACGGATGAAGCAATTTACACGGTTGAAGGTGTGAATCCCTCTGATGAAGTTGAAGTTGAAGTAGAAGAGTTTGAAGAAGGCGAAAATTCTTTGGTTACTTATCTTCGTGATGTGGGAGACCAGATCTGGAATGCATATTATGACAGAAGCTTGCCCGGTGGCGAAGAGCTGACCGCAATTTTAGATGAGGACAGAGATACTTTGTTGAATTTAGGGTATAGTGAAAACAGCGTTGACCAGGTGTTAAACATGGTAAACGGCGATTTTGAAGCGCTGAGCAGTCTGTTAAACTTAATCGGCGGTCAGGAAGTATCAGAGGAAGTTGTAGAATAAAAATCCGAGAGATGTGAAAAGGCCATTGTGCTTTTTAGCATCTCTTTTTTTGCAAAAATTTCGGAAACCCTCTCTTTTTAGCAAAACCTCTTGACAAAAGGTCAAAAAAATGGGATAATAAATAGGTATATAAATTTTAATTTCGGAGGATCGTGTATGAAGTATGCGGCGGCAGGAATCGTGGCTTTAGGTGCGTTGCTTTCTTATTTGGCCAAGCCTTTGTTTCGATGGATGAAGAAGCAGGAACCAGAGGAAAAAACGATTCTCAAAATAAAGGTGACAGGATTAGCGGTTGCTATGATCGGCGTATTACTTTTGTTTATCGTGGAAGGAATGTAAGGAGGAATTTTCTGTGGAACAAAAAAACCTGGAAAAGGTATATAATCCGAAAGAATTTGAAGAAAAAATTTATGAAATGTGGAGCGAAAACGGTTATTTCGGGGCGGATCCCGTCAGTGAAAAACCGGCATTTTCCATCGTCATTCCCCCTCCCAATGTAACAGGTCAGCTGCACATGGGACATGCTCTTAATGTAACATTACAGGATATTTTGGTTCGTTATAAGAGAATGGCCGGGTTTGAAACCTTGTGGGTACCCGGTTATGACCATGCGGGAATTGCCACTCAGATTAAGGTAGAAGAAGTGCTTCGTAAGGAAGAAGGCTTAACCCGTTATGATTTGGGCCGTGAGAAGTTTTTGGACCGTGTGTGGGATTGGAAAAATAAATACGGCAGCACCATTGTGAACCAGATTAAGAGAATGGGTTGCTCCTGTGATTGGAACAGAGAACGGTTTACCATGGATGAAGGTTGCTCCAAAGCCGTTCGCCGTGTGTTTGTTGATTTGTATGAAAAGGGACTGATTTATCAGGGTAGCCGTATTATTAATTGGTGCCCCAATTGTATTACCGCTCTTTCCGATGCAGAAGTGGAATATCAGGAGCAGGCAGGTCATTTCTGGCACATTAAGTATCCTGTCAAGGACAGTGACGAATATGTGATTTTAGCCACCACCCGTCCTGAAACTCTGCTTGGGGATACCGCAGTTGCCGTCAACCCCAACGATGAACGGTACAAGCATTTGGTTGGAAAAACCTTGATTTTGCCCCTTGTAGGTAGAGAAATTCCTCTTATTGCTGACGATTATGTAGATATGGAATTTGGTACAGGTGTGGTAAAAATTACCCCCGCTCATGACCCCAACGACTTTGAAGTGGGTCTCCGTCATAATTTAGAGCAGATTAAGGTATTGAATGATGATGCCACCATCAATGAATATGGCGGAAAATACTGCGGAATGGACAGATATGAAGCCAGAAAGCAGATGGTAAAGGATTTGGAAGAACAAGGTCTTTTGGTAGAGGTAGAGGACCATGCTCACAATGTGGGTCAGTGTTACCGTTGCGGAACTACGGTAGAACCGATGACCTCCAAGCAATGGTTTGTAAAAATGGAACCCTTGGCGGTAGAAGCGTTAAGAGTGGTCAAGGATGGAACCATTTCCTTTATCCCCGACCGTTTCTCCAAAACCTACTTAAACTGGATGGAAAATGTGCATGACTGGTGTATTTCCCGTCAGCTGTGGTGGGGACATCGGATTCCTGCGTTTTACTGTGAAAAGTGCGGCGAAACCACCGTTTCTGAAACGGATATTACCACCTGTCCCAAGTGTGGCGGCAATGTAAAACAGGACGAGGATGTACTGGATACCTGGTTTAGCTCCGCTCTGTGGCCTTTCTCCACTTTGGGATGGCCCGAAGATACGGAAGAATTGAAAAAATTCTACCCCACCAGCGTATTGGTGACCGCTTATGATATTATCTTCTTCTGGGTTGCCAGAATGATTTTCTCGGGAATGGAGCAGAAAAAAGAAATGCCCTTTAAACATGTGTTTATCCATGGTATCGTTCGTGACGAACAGGGCAGAAAGATGAGTAAATCCCTAGGAAACGGCATTGACCCCTTAAAGGTCATTGATGAATACGGTACCGATGCTCTGCGGTTTACTTTGGTCACAGGCAATTCTCCCGGAAATGACATTCGTTTCTCCTGGGATCGTGTGGCTTCCAGCCGTAACTTTGCAAACAAAATCTGGAATGCATCCCGTTTTGTGCTGATGAACCTGAATGTGGATAGCTGCGATTTGCCCGATGAAAGCTTGTTGCAAACAGAAGATAAGTGGATTTTGAGCCGTCTCAATAAGGTGGCAGCACAGGTAAATGAAAACCTGGATAAGTATGAACTGGGAATTGCTTCTGCAAACCTGTATGACTTTATCTGGGATGAATTCTGCGATTGGTACATTGAATTGGTAAAACCCCGTCTTTACGGTGACGATAAGGATGCAAACGAAAGTGCACAGAAGGTTCTCTGTTATGTGCTTTCAAAGACCTTGTGTCTGTTACATCCCTTTATGCCTTTTATCACCGAAGAAATCTGGCAATGTCTGCCTCATGGTGAGGAAGAAAGCATTATGGTTCAGGTATATCCTACTTATTCTGATGCTTTGTCCTTTGAGGAAGAGGAAAACAAGATGGAACAAATCATGCAGATGATTAAGAGCATCCGTAACCTTCGTTCCGAAATGAATGTTCCTCCCTCCCGTAAGGCACAGGTGATGGTAGTAACAGAAAAAACCGATATTTTTGACCATGCAGGACCCTTCTTTGAACGGCTTTGTTCCGCAGCAGGATTGACTGTTTTGACAGATGAAAGCGGAATCCCCGAGGATACCGTATCCGTGGTGATCCCCGGTGCAAAAGCATTCTTGCCCTTGGGTGAATTGGTGGATAAGCAGAAGGAATTGGAAAGACTGCAAAAAGAAAAAGCCCGTCTGGAAGATGAAATTAAGCGAGTAGATGGAAAACTGGCAAACGAAAAATTTGTTTCCAAAGCCCCTGCTCACTTGGTAGAACAGGAACGGGAAAAGAAACAGAAATATCAGGAAATGCTGGATGAAATTTTGGCAAGCATTGCAAAGATGAAATAAAAAAAGTGTTACAATGATCCAGAAACAACGAAACGGAGCAGAGAAAGTCACTGCTCCGTTTCGTTATTGTGAAAACAATCTTTTTCCCATCGTA
>JAZNYR010000014.1:0-2628 GCA_045594525.1 Clostridia bacterium
TGCATTATACTTCAAATCGTCAATTTCGTTGTATTGAGCGACATCCCCAACACAACCATCAAATGCAATTGCATACAGGCTGTTCTTGTCTTCAGGTGTTAAGCAAACATTATGAATCAAGTTGTTTTCAATAATATTGTTACTGTAGGTCAGATTTTCTCTGTCTCCGCCTTTTACGGTAATTCCTGTATGAGCGGTAGAGTAAATGTGACATCCTTCGATTTTGGAGTTTGTACAATTCACCATTTCCACACCACCTGCTGATGTGTTGGAAATGTCAGCATCAGAGAAGGTCACATGGTCACAACCGTCCAAAAGAACAGGGGTTTCCACAGTATTCATAAAGTCAATTCCGTTAAAGGAGATGTAAGATGCATCTGTTACGGAAATCATATTTTCCTTTAAAGTTGAAACTACAATTTCAGGGGTTTCCATCGTTCCAATGGGATAGAAGTACAAAATTCCGTTTTCCCGGTCGATATAGGATTCACCCGGCTTATCAATTTCTGCAAAGATATTGGAGAAATACACTTGGAACTGGCCCAAACCATCAGCTCCCTTTACCGATGGATACAAATGGGGAGACAGGGATTTGACAACCTTTGTTTCTGCATCAACATAGTCAATCAACAGATTATCCGTTGCCCAGTGATACACAATGGCACCGCCAACATAAGCATCACCCGATGTAATGTTCCACTTTGCCGAACGGTTTTCAGGATCCGGGAACTCATACATAATGGGAGTTCTTCTGGTATTGATGGCATTTTCATCAATTCCGTCTGCTGAAGTCAAAGGACGGCACTCAACATAGTTTTGGCTCTGGTCGTCATTAGGCCAGCGAGCTTCTGTCAAAACATTGTTGTTCATATAAATTCTCATGGGCTTATAAGGAACATATCCTCCAGTCCCGGCAGGGGTCCACCCATAAGCTTGCAGAGCATCCATGGTAATATCCTGTTCTGCCAAATCCAGCATATACAAATGGTCTCTTGCTTCTTCTTCATTCAAACCGTTCAAAAGAGTTTCATCGGTCACTTTTACGATCTCGGAAGTATCCAACACCTGACCGCCGACAAAAGAAACCTTCTGGTTGTTATATGCCTGATATACAATAGGACTTTCCTCTGTACCGGAATCTTCTTCGGTAAAGGCAATGGTATCAGAAATCTCATAGGTTCCGCCCATAATATTTACCACGATTCCGCCTTCAGGCAATGTGCTTAAATTGCGAATGGTATCTCTGGCTTTTCCGATGGTCTTAAAAGGTGCATTCAAGGAACCGTCGTTGGTATCGTCACCGCTGTTGGATACATAGTAGAAAATTTCACTGTCTATCTGGGTTGCTGCGGAGGCAACAGGAGTTCCTGTAGTAGGAGCATTGTTGCTCACGGGAGTTACAACGACTCTTACTTGTTTTCCAACCATGCTGCCATCATTGGGAATTGTATAGGTTTGAGCAGTGGCTCCTAAAATATCTTCCCAAGTTTCACCATTCATTACCTGCCACTGATAAGTAGCAGTAACGGTATCATCTGCATCCTCATCAGATACAACCGCATTGGCTGTCAATGTCTGGCCTGCCTGAGCTGTACCTTGAATGGTAACACTTTCCACAACAGGTGCAACGGGAACAATTTCCACGGTTTTAGTGATCTTTAAATCATCAATATAAAGGTACTCACCCTTTGTTACTGTAAAACGCATAGGAACATTAGCATTTACAGAATCTACCATTTCGGTGGAATACAGTGCTGCATACATCTGTTCCGCTGTAAAGGTATAACTAATGTATGTCCAGTCAGTACCAATCGTCTTTTGGTCAAATGTATAACCTGCAGTGTTTCTTCCTGAGGTGGTTCCGTTATATGTAATTTTACAACAAGCGTTCAGCGTGGGTTTTACAGTGGTTGAAACACTGCCTTTCGCCCAAAGGGAAATGGTGTATGTTTCACCGGTTTCCCACAATACTGCTGAACTGGGAATATCGAACAATCTTTGTTCTCCTTCGGGAGCATTGTCCGCTCTGAAGCGATACTGGGCAATCGCTCCGCGCACTGCATCGGTTGCAGCTTCATAGTACATTCCGCCAAGGTTACCTGATCTGTCAGAAATCATAGCCCTGTCCTCTGCTGTATCAAACGGATTGTTGTACAGCGTTTCCTCGTAGGTTGTTGCACCTACTGCCATTGTTGCCATCATACTGATTAACATTGTAAATACAATCAATAATGACAGCCCTCTTTTTCTTCCTTCTTTCATGTGTTTCATCCCTTTCTTTTTTAAGGTTTTTTTCTCAAGAAATGGTGTTGAAGTAAATTCAATCCTCATCTCTTACACATATTATAACGGAAGAAAATTACTTTGTCAAGAAAAAATTGATAAAAAAGTTAAAAAAATTTTATTTTTTTACTGCACTTTGTATAAAAATCTTAATAAATTATACTTTTTTTACAAAAAAGACAATATATCGTCAAAAAGAGACAAAAACCGATCTCCTTCTGACATACCATCAATATGACGCCAGTGTAACAAGAAAATCATTTCATCAACATCAAAATCTTCTGACATAATAAAATAAGGAGACCGATTTCGGTCTCCTCAGACCGTCGAAAAAGTCGGTCTACC
>JAZNYR010000015.1:0-1559 GCA_045594525.1 Clostridia bacterium
CAGTAAAGGGAATAAACACGGTTTCTGCTACTTTTCTGACCAAATCCAAAATAATATTACGAGAATCAGAAGAGGCGGTAATATCCAAAAATACCAGCTCATCTGCTCCTGCCTTATCATACGCCGCACCAACTTGGACCGGGTCGCCCGCATCACGCAAATTTACAAAATTGACGCCCTTTACCACACGACCGCTATGGACATCCAAACAGGGGATGATTCGTTTTGCATGCATTTAACATTCCCCCATTTCTACGAAATTTTTTAGGATCTGAAGCCCTATTGTTCCGCTTTTTTCGGGATGAAACTGCGCTGCCATCACATTCCCCTTCTCTACCGCAACGGGAAGTTCAACCCCGTAATCAGTAGTAGCGGCAATCAGGGTTTGATCAGAGGGTTCCATGTAATAAGAATGCACAAAATACACAAAAGGTTGCTCTCCGATTTCCTTTAAAAACCCTTTGTTTTTCCGAATATTCAGCTGATTCCATCCCATGTGAGGAATTTTGAGCCCTTGCCCTCCCGGGATTTTTACAATCTTGCCGGGTAAGATACCAAGACCCTTCACCCCGGGGCTTTCTTCGCTTTCTTCAAACAACAGTTGCAACCCGAGGCAAATTCCCAAAAAGGGTTTGCCGGAGGAAACCACTTTTTGAATGGTTGTATCCAAACCACGATTTCTTAACTGCTCCATGGCTTCACCAAAAGCCCCCACGCCGGGTAAAATCACCCGTTCTGCGGATAGAATTTCTGATTCCTCGGAGGTAATCACCGCTTCATATCCCAAAAATTCCAGTGCTTTTTGAACACTTCGGAGATTCCCTGCATCATAATCAATTATTGCAATCATAAAACTTCACCTATGCAAGAGTCACTTTAAAGTAATGTTTCTTACCCTTTTTCACCATCAGACCGTCTTCACCGAAATCTGCCTTTGAGAAGGTATGGTCAATGGAGGTAATCTTTTCATCATTCACAGTCAGTCCGCCCTGGGTAATCAGCCGTCTGCCTTCTCCGCGGGAAGGAACAATACCGGTGTTGGAGATTAAGTCCAAAGCGGTAATGGTTTCAAAATCGCCTGGGATTGTTTTGGTGGGAACATCCCCGCTAGGGCCACCTGCTTCAAACAAGGCTTGTGCCGCAGCTTGTGCTTTTTCCGCCTCTTCTTTGCCGTGTACCAAAGCAGTAACTTCATACGCCAAAATCTTTTTCGCTGTATTGATTTCCTGACCTTCCAGTTTCTCCAGCTCTCTGATTTCATCCATAGGCAGGAAGGTGAGCATTTTCAGGCAACGAATTACATCCTGGTCACCCACATTTCTCCAATACTGATAAAAATCGTAAGGAGAGGTTTTCTTGGGATCCAGCCAAACAGCTCCCCCTTGGGTTTTGCCCATTTTCTTTCCTTCGGAGGTGGTAAGCAAAGTAAAGGTCATACCGTACACTTCTTGACCTTCCACACGGCGAACCAATTCCAGACCGCCCAAAATATTGGACCACTGGTCATCTCCGCCCAGCTCCATTTTACAACCATAGTTCTGATACAGCTTTAAAAAGTA
>JAZNYR010000016.1:0-8975 GCA_045594525.1 Clostridia bacterium
ATGAAGCAATACCCGATGGAAAACATCCGCAATATCTGCTTGGTTTCAGGCGGACATGCGGGAAAAACAACTTTAGGGGAGGTTTGCCTGCATATGGCAGGCGCATCCGACCGCTGGGGCAAGGTGGCAGACGGAAATACCGTTTCTGACTTTGACCCGGAAGAAATCAAAAGAACCATTTCAATCAGTACTGCGTTGTTGCCCTTTGAATGGAACGGCTGTAAAATCAATCTGCTGGACACCCCGGGCTACTTTGATTTCGCCGGTGAGGCGATGGAAGGTATTCGGGTTGCTGATGCTGCGCTGATCCCTGTCAGCGGTAAGTCAGGCGTTTCTGTAGGGACTGAAAAAGCTTGGAATTATGCCCAGGAGCGTGGAATTCCTTCTATTATTTTTGTCAATAAAATGGATGATGAAAATTCCGGTTATACCAAGGTGGTAGAACAGTTAAGAGAATGCTTTGGCAAAGCGGTCATGCCTTTTGTGGCACCCATCAAAGAAGACGGCAAGCTCAAAGGCTTTGTGGATTTGGTATATAAGAAAGCAAAACTGGGTACCGGTATTGAGATGACCGATTCTGATATGCCTGATTGGTTAGAGGACGGCATAGAAAAATTTATTGATATGATTAAAGAGACCATTGCAGTCACAGAAGATTCCCTCATGGAAAAATATTTTGCAGGGGAAGACTTCACCCAGGAAGAGATTATCAAGGCAGTAAAGAGCGGGGTTCGCTCCGGTGCTATCGTGCCTGTATTCTGCGGCAGTGCCTTAACGGGCGGCGGCGTCTCTCTTCTGTTGGATGCGATTGTGAAATATATGCCCATGCCTTCTGATACGGTGGAAGGAATTGTTCCCGGTAAGGATGACATTGTGGAACTGGGTGCAGGTGACAGCCTGTCCGCTTTGGTATTTAAGACGGTGGCTGACCCCTATGTTGGAAAAATGTCCTATTTCCGTGTGTTCTCCGGCAGTATTAAGGCAGACTCTCAAGTGCTCAACGCCTCTACGGGAGAAACGGAAAAGATTGGTAAATTATATGTGGTCAGAGGGAAGAAACAAATTGAAGTACCCGAAATTACCGCAGGTGACATCGGCGCTGTTGCAAAGCTTGCAAAAACAAAAACAGGGCAAACCCTGTGTTCTGCAAGTAAGCCTATCGTGTTAGACGGGATTGAATTCCCCACCCCCGCTATGTCCCTGGCTGTTCTGACCAAGGAAAAGGGCGACGAAGAAAAAATCAGCTCTGGATTACATAAATTGCTGGAAGAAGACCCCACCTTGCAACTGCAAAATAATAAGGAAACCAAACAGCTGTTACTGTCAGGTCTGGGAGAACAGCATTTGGAAATTACGGTGAGCAAGCTGAAGGCAAAATTCGGCGTTTCTGTTGACTTGATTGAGCCGAAGGTGGCTTATCGGGAAACCATCCGCAAAAAGGTAAAAGTGGAAGGAAAGCATAAAAAGCAATCCGGCGGTCACGGTCAGTTTGGCCATGTTTGGATTGAGTTTGAACCGGGTGACAAACCGGAATTGGAATTTTCCGAGCAGATTTTCGGCGGTGCTGTTCCCAAGAATTATTTCCCCGCTGTGGAAAAGGGATTGCAGGAATGTATTGCTCACGGTGTGCTGGCAGGGTATCCTGTTGTAAACCTGAAAGCAACCTTGGTGGACGGCTCTTACCACCCCGTTGATTCTTCCGAAATGGCATTTAAAGTAGCCGCATCCTTGGCTTATAAAAAGGGCTTAGAAGAGGCAGGACCTGTGTTGCTGGAACCTGTGGGTCGTCTGGAAGTTCATGTTCCCGATTCCTATATGGGTGACATTATCGGCGGTATCAACAAGCGCCGCGGCCGTGTGCTGGGAATGAATCCGGGCGAGGTGATTGCAGAAGTGCCTATGGGCGAAATGAGTAAGTATGCAACCGACCTCCGCTCCGCAACCCAAGGCAGAGGAAGCTTTACCTTCACCTTTGAACGGTACGAAGAAGCGCCTGCCAACATAGCACAAAAAATTATAGAAGAAGCACAGAAAAATAAAGAAGAATAATTTGGGATGTGGAAAAATGCACAGACCACACAAGGCAAACAAAGTTTTATAAAGCAGTTTTAATGTAACTGCAAAGGAGAAAGATAATACTCAAGGTAGAAATTCGTTATGCAACGAATTTCAACAATAAAATGCCTTGTGTTTTGAACAAACCTCACCTCTCGTCGTATCCGCATACGACTTCGGGTGCCCCTTGCAAGCAAAGCTTGCCACGGTTCGGTTTGTCCAATCTGCACTATTTTCCCCAATCCCAACGGGGATGTGGAAAAATGCACAGACCACACAAGGCAAGAAATTGATCTGCACTATTTTTCCCCAATTCTAATAGGGGTGTTCAATTGTGTCGCAATAAGTGGAAAAATACCGTTTGAAAAAGCGGTATTTTTCTTTCGTCAATATAACGGTATAAGGAAGGATGATTGACAAATTTTCTATACCATTTTTTTATCTTCAAGAAATAAATTCAAGTAAATTGCAGATAATATCATTGACAAAATCACGGTATCGTGATATAATGTTGTTGAAAGGAGAGATTGTGATGCCGGTTTTATCAAGATTTTACGGAATTATTATTCGAATGTATTTTCAGCAATCTGAACATAATCCGCCACACTTTCATGCAATATACGGTGAGCATGTGGCAGCGATCAATATTGCTGAGGGTACAGTGATAGAGGGAGAACTTCCCAAGAAAGCATTGGAAATGGTTCTTGAATGGAATTCTATTCACAAAGATGCACTTTTAAAGATTTGGGAAACACAAGAGTTTGTTGCTCTTTCTCCATTGGAATAAAGGAGGTTTTGATATGTTCCATAAAGTGAAAGAAGTGAATGCTTTACCCGAGTACAAAATCAGCGTACGATTTGCAGAAGGAATCACTAAAATATATGATATTGAACCACTTTTTGAAAAATACAATTTCTTTACGCCATTAAGAGATCATGCTGAACTTTTTAGCTCCGTAATGGTAGATCAAGGCGGTTATGGTGTAATATGGAATGATGAGATCGACATCTCTTGTGATGAGCTCTGGGCAAACGGAGAAATTGTTGACACTCCATTTGACGGTCTTATGGCTTTTAGCGATGCAACATTTCTCTGGAATTTAAATGAAAGTACTCTTCGTAAAGCGATATCTTATGGAAAGCTGGTAAACGGCATTGATGTTTGTAAGTTCGGCAAACAATGGATTGTATCTATGAGTGCTATGAAGCGAGAATACGGAGAGCCTGCAAAACTATAAAAAGGGCAAAGTGAAAGCACAGAGTTTTTTAGACTCTGTGCTTTTGTCTGTTTAAAACATGAGTTCACATGTTTGGCTTTTGTGTTGAATGTTCATGTTGTTGCAGGAATTGACTTCAAAAACCATTTCCTCATTTATGTATCCAGCATTTAGCTCTGTCAGATAACCATTTGCCCAGTTGTTGGTTTGTCTTTTATCAAACCAATGCAACCATTCGCATTCATTTTCATAAATCACCCCGAAATAATATTGACAATCAAATTTTAGATTTTTTATATACTCTTTAATTTTAGGCATGTCCGTTTTTATATAATTTGAAATTGTTTCTGAATTACCACCGGCATACTTTAATTCAATAACTGCCACAACATCTTCAATACAATCTTTAAGGTGATTAACATCTTTTGTAAAATCCATTTCAACAATTGCAAGATCTGCCCGATATTTTAAATCTTTAAAGTAGAACTCGGGATATAGGCAGAGGTTATTAGCCTTTAAAATGCCGTCTAACCTATTTCTCAGATGGTGATACAGAGAACATTGTAAACTTGCTTCTCTGATTAAATTGCCAACTCCGTATTCTTGGCAGATTTCATTTAACCAAACTTCCTTAATTACTTTGTCAATTCTTTCTTTTATATCTAACATATCAATTTCTTTTAATCTTTTCAGCCATTTTCGAAAATAACCGTCTTGAAGATAATGAATAAGAGTTCCTTCAACGAATCTGTCAGTTCCTAACACCTTTATCATCATACATAGTATCGTTTGTGCATCAGCGTTATCTATGTTGCATTCTTGAATATCTTTACTATCTTTGATGCCCTTTTTGTTAAGGACAGCTTGATAGTGATGCATATCATATTGACTGTTCTTTTTGGCAAAATCATATACTTTGTGAATAAACGCCATAACTGTTTCAGTATAAACAACATAAGGAATAGTGAAAACGCCATTGACTTCTTTACCGCCTTTCCACTCTCCAAAAGAATCATTTTCTAATAATTTGATATATTTTGTCAAAGATTGAAAATTCATGATGAAGCCTCCTTTAGACTATATCATACCATATTTTTAGAAAAGATGCAAGTTAAAGGATTAAAACCCCCTAGAACTGCAATAAAATACAAATTATACAATAAATACTGATGAAAAAAGTCATTTTCTTTTCTGTGTCCTCATACAGTACCATAGGAGGGATGGACATGAGTGAACCGATTATCATAGTGGTTGGTATTTTGTTGGTATTGGCATCAATCCGCCTTTTTTTAAAGCCGTTGAAATTATTACTGCGATTGGCGTTAAACAGTCTGGCGGGTCTTGCCGTGTTGGTTGGTTTTAATTTTTTGCAAGGAATGACGGGGGTCGCGGTGGGCATTAATCTATTTAGCGTATTGCTCACAGGCTTTTTAGGATTGCCCGGTGCCGCCCTTTTATTACTGCTCAGAAAATTTTTGTAATCAAAATTTCATTTTACAAACACCTGTTCTTATGTTATACTATAATATGAAGAGGTGTTTTTTATTGGAAAAAAATGCGTTATTGGAAAAAATTGTACCAATCAGAAGAATATTGCATCAATATCCCGAGCTGGAATTTGAAGAAGTGAAAACCGCTCAGGTGATTTGTGATGTATTGCATGAATGGGGTGTGCCCTATAAGTCCGGCATTGCCAAAACGGGGATTGTGGCGGAGATTGGCACAGGCGACCCTGTTGTTTTACTGCGTGCAGATATGGACGGATTGCCTGTTACGGAAGACACCAATCTTCCCTTTGCTTCAAAACATACGGGCAAGATGCACGCCTGCGGTCATGATATTCATATGTCCTGTCTTCTTGGTTGTATTGCCTTGTTTTGTGAGAATCCTCCAACAAAGGGCAAGGTGCGGTTTGTGTTCCAGCCGGCAGAAGAAGGCGTGGGCGGTGCAGAGCCGATGATTTCTGAGGGTGTGGCAAAAGGGACTTCTGCCTCTGCTGCACTTCATGTGAAACCGGGACTCCCTGTTGGAAAAATTGCCTGCAAGCCGGAGTATTATTACGCCTCTCCCGATGAATTTTCTATTACTGTAACGGGAAAAGGCGGTCATGGGGGCTATCCGCATCTGGCGTTGAATCCCCTACCCGTGGCATCAGAAATTGTAACAGCCATTGCCTCTTTGGGACAAGCCATGAAAGACGAGCTGTGTGCGATCAGCGTTTGTGCGGTAAATGGCGGAAATTCCTTTAATGTGATACCTGACAGTGTCACCATTTTGGGGACAGTAAGAACCTTTACCCCCGAGTTGCGATTCAAAATGGAAGAAGAAATCGGCAAGCTGGCCAAGGGCATTTGTGAAAGCCGAGGGGTACAGTGTGACTATCTCTTCCGAAAATTATATCCGCCCGTGTATAACAATCCTCAATTAACCGACTTGCTGTTCCGTACGGGGAAAGAGGTTTTGGGAGAAGAAAATGTAGTGGAAGAAACGGCGCCCTTTATGGGGGGCGAGGATTTTGCTTATTTTGCAAAAGAGGCACCGGGTGTGTTGTTCCATCTGGGAAGCGGAGGAGAAGCACCCCTTCATTCATCTCAATTTATTGCGGAGGAAGAATGTATCTGGTATGGTGCCCGTGTCTTGGAACACTTTGCGAGAAATTATCTGAAGGGGGAGAAATGAGTTGGCACAGAAAAAGAAAGTCACGGCCAAAGGCAAAACAAGTAAACGAAGAAAAACGGGAAAAGAAACGGCTGTTGCCAAAAAGGAACAATTTGCGTACCGTACTGAATTATACCTGATTGTTTGTGCGGTGCTGGCTCTTTTATCTGCTGCCGCCATTTATACAGACGGAGCAGGACTGGTGGGCCGTTGGTTTCGCAGTCTTTGCGGAGGCTTGCTGGGACGGGATGCCTATTTGTTTCCGATTTTCTTTGTGGGTTTGGCGGTGTTGGCGTTTTTCAATCGGAAAGTCAAAAAGAATTGGAAATATTATGCGGTGGGCGGCATCTTTTTGCTGATTGCTGTGCTATTTGAAATGCTGGACCATGGAGAGTGGGAGCTGGGGTTTGACCCGGTGCAGTTCTGGACCCTTGGAATGGAAATGGAAGGCGGCGGCATCCTCGGCGGAATGCTTTACTATGGAATCAGCGGTTTGATTGGTGATTTTGGTACCATCGTTTTGATTGTTGCAGGGGGAATCGGCGGATTGCTGATGGTTTTTGAAAAGTCTCTGATTTCTGTTTCCAAGGCGGTGTATGCCTGGGTGAAGGATTTGTTTGCTCAGGAGGAACAAGCCCCTGCCCCCAAAGCGGAAAAGAAAAGGGAACCAAAAGAGCCAAAACCCTCTATTTTAGAAGGATTAGAGGAGCCTTTTGATCCGAATATTCCCATTTTTCATCTGCCTGAGGATACCCCGAAAACGGAAAAACAGATTGCTTTGCTGGAGGACGAGGATGAGGAAAATCACGAGTTTAGTGCAGAGTTTGGAGAAGAACAAATTGATTATATCATCCCCCCCGTCACTTTGTTAAAAGAGGGGGAGGATGACCGTCACAGCGAAAAGTTTGTGCGTGAACTGAAGGAAACAGCAGGGAAACTCATTGAAACCTTCAAAAGCTTTGGGGTGACTGCAAAGGTCATCAATGTCCAGTCAGGGCCCAGCGTTACCCGCTATGAAATTGAGGCGGTGATGGGCACAAAGCTCAGTAAAATTACAGGCTTGGCAGACGATTTGGCTCTCCAGCTTGGTGTTTCGGGCATTCGGATTGCCCCCGTTCCGGGAAAAAGTGCGGTGGGGATTGAAGTGCCCAACAAGACCCGTTCCTCGGTGATGATGCGAAATTGTCTGGAAAGCTCGGAATTTATTGCAAGCGAATCCAAAATTGCCTTTGCATTGGGAAAAGATATTACAGGAAAAACCATTATTGCAGACATCGGAAAAATGCCTCACCTGTTGATTGCAGGTGCTACGGGCTCGGGTAAGAGTGTGTGTATCAATACCATTATTACCAGCCTTCTTTACAAAGCAAATCCCAATGAGGTAAAGCTGCTTATGGTGGACCCCAAGGTGGTGGAATTGGGGATTTATAATGGGATTCCCCATTTGGTGTCCCCTGTTGTTACCGAGCCGAAAAAAGCGGCAAATGCTCTTAACTGGGCGGTTAGCGAAATGACCAGACGGTACAAAATGTTTGCAGACAATTCCGTCCGCGATATTCATGGCTATAACGAGCTGGCATTAGAGGATGAAACACTGCGTCCCATGGAGCAGATTGTGATTATCATTGACGAGTTGGCGGATTTGATGATGGTTGCCCCCAACGAGGTGGAAGACGCCATCTGCCGACTTGCCCAGATGGCAAGAGCGGCGGGAATGCATTTGGTCATTGCCACCCAGCGGCCTTCTGTTGATGTTATCACGGGGATTATCAAGGCAAATATTCCTTCCCGAATCGCCTTTACCGTTTCTTCTCAGATTGACTCCCGTACCATTTTGGATTCTGCCGGTGCGGAGAAGCTCCTGGGACGAGGGGATATGCTCTATTATCCCATCGGGGTCAGCAAGCCTGTTCGTGTGCAGGGTGCCTTTGTCAGCGATAAAGAAGTGGAAGCGGTGGTGACCTTTGTGAAGGATAATTCCGGTCAGGCAGAGTACAATGAGGAAGCCATGGAATTTATCAAGCGTGCTCCCGAAACCAAGGGCAAAAAGGGCGAGGACGAGGGGGACGAGGAAGAGGATTTATGGGATCCCATGCTCCCTAAAGCCATTGAAATTGTGGTGGAAATGCAACAAGCCTCTACCTCCATGCTCCAGCGAAAAATGCGGGTGGGCTATGCCCGTGCTGCAAGACTGGTGGACCAATTGGAGGAACAGGGCGTGGTAGGTCCTTTTGAAGGAAGTAAGCCCAGAGCGGTGCTTATGAACCGCCAGCAATATCTGGAAATGGTGGCAAGAGGCGGAAGTCCCGAACCGATTTCGGCGGAGAATGACGAGGATTTTGAAGAATAAAAAAATTTTTTGAATATTTTTTGAAAAACTATTGATTTTTATATTTTAGTGTGATATAATATGAAATATCCATAGAGAATTAAAGGGAGGATGTAAAAAACAATGAAAAAACTTGTATTAATGATTTTAGTTGTGGCAATGAGCGCTACTTTGTTGGCTCCTTCTGTTTTTGCAGCAGAGCGCCCCGATGCAGACACCAGCTTTACTGTAACCGATATTACATATTACAGAGGAAGCACTGAGGTTGACACTTTGACAGACGGCGAAATTACTGCCAAAGCAACTGTAACCAATGATCTGGAAGAAGGCACCTATTCCGTTTCCATGATTACTGTGGAATATCAGCTTTTGGCAAACGGTATGAAAAAGGCTCTTCAGGTAGATAAAGATACTTTTGATCTTGCTCCCGGTGCATCTCATAATTTTGAAACCGCTCTGAGCACCGAGTGTGAAGAAGGTATTATGGTTCAGACCATGATTGTTGCAGATGACCGCTTGGAACCCATCGGACCTGCTTGCCAGCTGGCATACGGAACTCAGAAAAAATACATTTACCTGAACAATGAATTAGGAAATGAAAATACTTCTGTTTCTGTTTTCCAGATTAACAGATTCTTCAATCCCACTGTTGAGTTTGTAACAGTGGAAACAGACGAAGAAGGCGTTAATGTTTCTATCTTCGATATCGCAGGTTT
>JAZNYR010000017.1:0-8546 GCA_045594525.1 Clostridia bacterium
GCAAGGGCATCGTCTGTTTCACGGTCAAAGGTATTAAATTCATCCCCGTGAATGACCAGATATTTGCCCCCCAATATTTTAGCCGCATCTACAGAACGGAGCAGATAGGTGCGGAACAATTCTTCGTCTTCCTTATTATACCGATTGTAAGGAGCATGAGACTGGTGCACTTTCAGACCGGCATCTGCAATAATTTTTGCATCCTGATGAGCCAGCTCTTCCCAGTTGTCTGCCTTTACATCGCTTAAATAATCCACATTGGAAATTCCTCCCTCTTTGCAGATTTTGGCCGCTTCCTCCAATGTTCTGGGAGTTTCGGCAGGAGTTTTCTTGAGATACGCCAGCATAATACTAATTTCCATTGTTCTCTTTCCTTTCTATTACTGAATGTATTTTTCGACCAGTGTTTGGATTGCCTCTTCATCTTTGGGGTCGGGAGCAACCACATTACTATATAAGAACCATTCTTCCGTATGTTCAATCCACTCGCCCGGTGCTACCTTTTTTAAGGGACTGATGGATTCCATTTCCAGCATCAGGCTGTTGGTATAGGTTTCAAAGGACATGCCCCCGTCGGGATATTCTGCCCCTTCGTGGAGCTCAAACTTTTTGACCAACAAATCACCGTTTAAGCAATAAGCCGCAAATCCATGCTCGCTATTGATACCAAATTTAATGGGGCAGTCAGCATGGGGGTCTTGCTGGAGGATAATGTATTTGTCACCCCAGTAAACCCGTTTATCTGTCATGCGGGTATAAGGCCACAAGGCAAGGACACGGTTTCCTAAAAGAACGGTGTCTTTTTGGGGTTGGGGAACGATTTCCAAGCCCCCCTGCGCCAAAACACTCATTGCCCATGCGGCAAACTCGACTTCCCACGCACCCATATTGGTAATTTTATGCTTTACGGTCACCTTGCCGCTTTGGGGACACATGGTAATTTCCATCAGTTCCTGCAGCTGGGTCCATTTTTGGGGAGGGGGGGTCAGTAATACGCCGTTTTCCACTTCCTCCCATGCGACAGGCTCATTGTCAGGATAATAAGAACGGGGTCTTGCTTCGGGACTGGTCCAAAGTCTATGTCCCCCCCGAATATACCAAGTAGCACCTTCTCCGTACACCTGATTCATATCCTCGCCTGATGCAGAGGATTCCACATGAATATCCTCGCAAAACAGATTCTGCCCGCCGATAAAACCGTACCGAATCACACGGGGACCGAAATCCAGTGTAATCAGCAGTTCTGTTTTGTCGTTATAAAGCCGAAGACAATTTCCCCAGCTACCGTAGGTTATTTGTTCTAAGCCCATTGGCCTTTCTCCTTATTTCACGATTATTCTTTTTTTGTATTCATAAGACCGTATCCGCCGTCATTGCGACGATACACTAAATCGGTTTCCAGAGTTTGGGCATTCTGGAACAGGAAGAAGGTATGCCCCAGCAAATTCATTTGCAGGATTGCTTCCTCCACGCTCATTGGCTTAATCTGCACCGACTTGGTACGGACAATTTGAAATTCTTTTTCTTCTTCCTCCTCAGGAAACTCCTCCTGTAAGAGAATGGCACCTGTACGAAGCTGTTTTTCCAGTCTGGTTTTGTTTTTGCGAAGCTGGCGTTCCAACAATTCTTCCACTCTGTCAATGCAAGGAAGAATTTCCTCACCGCTTGCCTCACCTCTGAAAATCATACCTCCGTGAGAAATGGTCGCCTCCACAATCACCAGTTTTCCTTTGTGGGGACGGATTGTGATCTGACAAATCACATCCTCCGGGAAAAACCGATTCAGTTTTTCCATTTTTTGTTCTGTCTTGTCCCGGACTGCATCCGAAATCTCCATTTTTCTGCCTGTCATAATTATCTTCATTCAGATCACTCCTTGGTACATCAATTTTCGGAAACAAAGAAACTGCTTCCTTATGTTTATTATAACCTACTTTTCCAAAAAATTCAAGATATTTTTATGAAAAATAATGCAAATTTTATACAAAGTACCATTGAGGGAACCAGCAAAGCCAATTTGACACATAGGGGATGGGGGCTTCCCATCCGCTGAGCACGGGATAAAACATGATAAACAACACTCCCGCAACCCCCGTCAATCCAAAGATAAGAGATTTTTTTGCCCTGGGATATTTGTTCCACACCGTCATACAAAGATACAGAATGGACAAAATCAAAAAGGGAGTACAGTTAAAATAATGATAGATAAACACAATTCTTGTGACCAGCACCCAGGGAAGAAGCTGTGCCAGGTAACTGCAAACGATTACCCAAACGGTCTTATCCTTTTTGCAGATACCAAGGATCACCGAGGCAACGAATGCAACCAATCCGCCCCACCAAATCAGGGGATTTCCGAAGGTGGCAATGGTGCTGACTCCTCCCGTCATCGTTTCCTGACGGTAAAACACCATAGGCTTTACCATCACCAGCCATTCATACCAAGGAGAAGAATAACCATGCTCTGCCACGAGCTTGCTATGATAATTGTACATATCAAACTGATTGTTCCATACCGTCTGCCAGCTTTGTCCCATGCATTTGGTCCAAGGCAGATAAGAAAGAGCATAAATCATAACGGGGATCAGCACAAAGAAAATCATACAAAAACCGCATCGCTTAAGGGCAATCTGCTTAAAATCCTTTTCCTTTCGGTTCAGAAACAAATCCACAAAGAAGAGTACCCCAAGCCCCGCCCCTGCATAAAGGCAGGTCCATTTGGAGGCTGCTCCCAGACCAAAGGCAATCCCGCAAAGCCCCAATGCGCGAAAACTATGGGTCTGCAAATATTCCGTCATAAACAAAGTCATCAGCAGAATAAAAAAGAGAGCATAGGTGTCAATGGTGGCAATTCTGGTCTGGGAAAAATGCATAAAATCAAGGGCAAATAACCCACAGCCCAGCACTGCCGCCGTGCCGCTTTTGAGAAGCCGTTTGCACAGCAGATAAAACAGCGGAAGCATCAGACACCCGAATAAGGTTCCCACAAACCGCCAGCCAAAGGGAGTCATACCAAACAGCGAAATTCCCACAGAAATCAACACCTTCCCCAGAGGAGGATGGGTGGTTTCATAGGGACTCATCCCATGAATGAATTCATAGGCGGTCCGTGCATGATAAATCTCATCAAAGTAGGTACTGTTTTGATAAGACGGCTCAAAAACGGCTGTTTCCTGTTCATCCGAAATCAGCTCCCAGACAGCATGTTCGGGGATCGAAATCAGCTTACCCTTTTCATCATACAAGGCCAGCTCTCCGATACTCCCCGGCAAATCCCGTACACGGATCAATAAAAATCTGCCCGAAAGATTGGTATCTGCCGTATGCCAGCAAAAGCAATAAGGGGACTCAAATCGGGCAATCTCCTCCTGCTGACCCGTCACTTCCTTTGCCATATAAAATTCGTAATTAGCGTGAGAAATTCCTGTATAAACACTCAATCGGGACAGTTTATATTCCTGCCCCAAATCAATCCGCATAATCGTTCCTGCAGGAGCATCCCAAAAGGTCTGGGGAGCAGTATTTTCCCCCAGATTAAAAAATGCCGCAATGGAATAAACAAGTGTGATCAATGCCACAATCAGCCATTCTTTTTTTGTCTGTTTCACTGTAATTTCTCCTTTTGAAAGGTAATCAAATAGAAATATCCTCCCGCAAATAAGGTCAGGGCAGAAAGAACGGTTACCGTCCCTGGAGGAATAGGCGCATACTCATTCCACGCAGAAAGCAGCACCGCTCCCAAGTTACAAAAATTCACCAGTGACGAAAGAACATACCCTATCAAGAAACGGGGCTTTGCTAAAGCTGAATCTGCAAATGCCGCCCCCATCAATAAAATGGCAGGATACCAATACCGTTCATGCATCATAGGTCCGAACAAAAAGAGGGTGGTCATCATCACCGCAGCAGACAGCCATGGTCCCTTTTTCCATAAAAAGAAGGAAAGAAAACCCAACAGTATGCTCACGCCAATCATCACATTTCCCCAAAAACCATAGGTGAAAAAGAGAAAGGGTTCTTCTAAAGGCACCCAATTTGCCCCCAATAAGCCATACAAATTAAAGGCATTGACGGTTGCATAAGGGTACCCGCCCGTCATGGTACCAAAATATTTCTCTAAAATCAGAGTAAAATCTCCCATGCAAAAAGGAAGGGTGGCAAGTACAAAAACCAAAATTCCCGTCCCCAACGCCTTGGCATATTCCCGCAGGGGATGCTCTTTATCAAAATAAAATGCCGCCATCATGGGGAAAAACAGCAACGCCTGGGGTTTAATCAAAGCAGAAATTGCCAACATAGCCGCACTTTTGATACGGTTGTCCTTCCATGCGATTGCTAATATTAAAAACAAACACCACACCGAATCAATCTGTGCCCATACAGCAGAATTTAAAATAAAAAGAGGATTCAAAAGAAGGGCTGCCGCCGTCAACATGGCTGCTCGCTCCCCTCTGTTTCTATCAGCAAATCGGGCAAGAATTCCGGCAATGAGCAAATCTGCCCCAATGGCAGGAAGACGAAGAAGCAATGCCCCAAAGGGTGTGATTTGCTCCGTGTTCCGTAACAGAAAACCAATGGGATACAAAATGTAGAAATATCCCGGGGGATAATCGCAAAAGGAAACGGAACGATAAAAGTCCCCCATCCCCCAATGGTACAACTCCTTTGCCCAGACAAAAAAACAAGTCTGGTCGGTGGGATGCCCCCACTCTCCAAAAAGACCCAACACAAGGCGAAGAAGGAGCCCTGCCGTAAACAAAATCAGAAATTTCTTCTTCAAATCTGGCTTCACTCCTTATTTTTTGTGCAGATCACCAAGCTGTAATCCCTATCGGACAGGACACGCACCTGACCAAAGCCGGATTCCTCCAATAAGTGCTTTATCAGACTCACATACATATTTTGCTGAGGCTCTCCCAAAAAGACCAGGGTGCCTCCCTCCTTCACCAATCGCTGTGCCTGACCCACCAGGGGTTCTAACTCCTCGGTCAGCAGGGATTCAGGGTAAAACACCGCCACATCAAACACTCTGTCCTGAATCTGATTCAGGGTTCCTTGAAAGGAAATCATGTGTTTTCCCTGGGATGCCAGCTTTTTTTGTGCCGCCGATTCCTGCTCTGAAACCGCCAGCAGACGGGCAGGCTTGCATGAAAGCAGCGCCTCCAGCATAGATTCGGGCAGTTGATAGCAAATGATTTTGGCTCCCTCCCGTTTTGCAAAAAGCTCCGCTAATTCTTTCGTTTTTTTCTTTTTTGAAACCTTTGAAGGGTAAAATTCAATCAGTGCTTTCTGAAAATAATTCATTGAAACACATCCTTTCTTTATTCTTGTTGCCGTGAGGCATATCGAGAACTCGTCATAATTTATATTGACAATTCAAATGCTCATTTTTACAATTGTTTATAAAACGATTGACTTGGATAGCAATATATGGTATAATATATATGTCACATAAATTCTCAATATCTCGCTTAGGATAAGTGTGTATTTTTATCATTAATTTTGGTAAAAATGCAGGCTCTATTTTCGCATACTTGTCCAAGTGTGAGAGAATTTGTGTGACAACAAACAGAGTTGTGCATTTTTCGTGCATCGACTTTTGTTGATGCACTTTTTTATTTTTGACTCTGTTTTAAAGGTTGCTACACACTTTGAAAAATCCGCCGTATTGGTGGATTTTTTCATTCCGTTGCAAATGATATAAATTCCCTATCAAGCAAGGTATATCGCATCCGTCAGGATATATCGCGTACGAAGTACATATCACAAATCCCGTTAGGAATTTATATCGCTGAGTTTAATCGTGAAACGATTAAACTCATTATATAATTAGGTTACAGGAAAGATGCAACGTGGGATATGTAAAATTTTTGCTTAATATTACATAAACCAAGATTTCAAAATAATATTAATTAAAAGCACGGATCCTATTTTGTTCTTTATCAATCAAATCAACAATTTCCTGATTTTCAATTGAGGTTCTCAGTTCGTTAAGCCAATTAGAATATTCCAATGATTTTTCATTCATTTCTCTTCTATTATTAAGACTATTTTTTATACACTTATATGCCATATCGGGATTATCTTTTAGTAAGCATTCACCTTCAAGTCCTAGAATCCACGAAAAACCTCTCCTATCATTAAGGTTTTTAAATAAATCTTTGATCTGTGCAATATCTTCATAATCAACACTTTCATTATTTAGTATCTTTTTCTGAACAATATACGTCTTAGCCACCGCCAAATTATATTCTCTACTTCTTTCACTTCTGTAATCAGACTGTTTTACAAGGCATTCGTTTATTATGTCATCACATACTTTTTGAACCATTTCAAATTCTCTATTTTGTATGTACAACCTAACTTTGAGCATTTTTAATTGATTATTCATAGCATTAAAATTATCATTATTCGTATATAAATCATACTCTTTTATCAAAAAATCTAACACATGATCAGTTTCATCATGTTGGTTCAACACCTCACATTTTAATCTGAGAATTCCCATTTTGCAATCATAATCTGATATGTCACGCAAATCTATTTTACTAATAATTTTGTTTGCTAAAGCATATTTTCCTGTTATCATTAAACAATGTGCATAATCATATATAGTCCAGTAATCTTTTTCAAATCCATTTTCATATTGTTTTCCCAATATATCAATAAGTTCCAAGTAATAACCACTTTTTTTGGCACTTCTTAGAATGCCGGGTGTTGCATGTAAAATGTGATTTACCAAATCATATTTTTCAGCTTTTTGATAAAATTTACATGAATTTATTCCACACATTATAATATTTTCTCTATTATTTTTAACGTACATCCCTACTTTATAAGTCAGGTAATAATATTTAGAAATTTCTATGCATACTTCTTTCTCCAATTCAGGGGGCAATAAATTTCTAAAATAATTAAGATATAACTCATTCATGTAATAACTGTATTTACCATTATTAATCAATATCCCATTAATTAACAGATTTCTTATCACCTTATTACTCTTACAGTATTTTTTTTGAAACAAACTTGCAACATTTTTTGAAAATGGCATTTCAAATAAAGATAAAACCGAAGCTAATTGCAATTCCGATTCACTAAGATTTTTTATGTTAGTTGACTGCATATACTTTTCGTAATCAACACTCATACAAAGGTCGCAAGCATTTTTTATACTAAGTCCATCATCTACAACATATTTTATGCATTTTTTTAACATAGTAATGGAGTATCCTGTATCCTTTAGTTCTTTAATTTCACGGTCAGAAATATTGTATTGATACAATTTGAAAAAATCTTTTATATTCGCTAACTTTAGCGCACCTAAAGACAGACATCCAACCTCATTTACACGCCTCAAATCACTAATGCTTTCGCAAGAATCCGAACTAAACACTATAATTTTTACATTACTGTTTAGATTAACTATGTTGGAAAACGCATTTAGAAATATTCGCTCATTATTTTTATGCAAGCCATCAACCAATAAATAAATTACGGGTTCGTTTACTAACCTTTTCCTTGAATAATAACTCTGCCATAAACCCTGTAGAATATCACCTGTTTCATTTTTGCCAATTTTGAAATAATGAATCTGGTTATCATCTATTTTTTTTGATTTTAACCAATTATATATGGTTAATGGATTCTCATCTTCAGATGATCCATTAATAAATAATATATCACAAGCCTTCTCGCGAAACTCAAAATCTAATTTTTTATATACATCTGTTCTATTAAACCACTTTCTTACATTATTAGACTCTGAGAATTTCATTATTCTTTTTATTTTAGCAATTCTGTTAGCTATCATTTTGCTATTACTTTCTTGCGGTAAAAAAATCATATTCTCGATGGTGTTAATTACCTTTTCGGCGCATTTATCCCAGGTAATACCTTCTTTTAACAACTTTTCACGAAGAGAAAGAGCTTTACTTTTCCACAAATTTTTATTTTCATAATATTCTGCAATTTTTTTTATAACATTATTTAAATCATTATTTGTAAAATACGGCACTTCAAATTTTCCATCGATTTCAACACCAAGAACCATATTCTCCATATAAAGTTTTTCCAAAAGCCTATATAATCCACTTTGTTTAGACACAATTAGAGGAATCCCTGCTGAAATTGCTTCTATTCCAGTCAGTCCAAATCCCTCTTCTCGTGAAAGCATGAAACATATCGAATAATCTTTTAAATAGTTATTCATATCATCTTGATTATTTATATAATAATCTCCTTTAATTGCCAGAGCTCGATTTGAATAATTAGATGCAATTTTTTTTAACATAATATTTGCTTGCGAAATATTTATATCCGAGTTATAACCTACAACACTCATGTTAGCACTTACTCTTTTATTTTCGCCTAAAAATTTAGCCCATGCAGCAACCGCCAAATATACTTGTTTCATGATAGCTTTTTCATCTTCCTCAATTCGTCCAAAAGCAATCGCTGATAGCGACGTTTTGGCAAAATCTACTGGTTCTACCCCTGATAGTCCAGGAAGAATTTCTACAATTTTCTTTTTGTCTTCACTATTT
>JAZNYR010000018.1:0-9029 GCA_045594525.1 Clostridia bacterium
GGGATCACCAAAGGGGAGTGGCGTCATCTTTGCGAAGACTTGTTTTGAAACCTCGGTCGGCGTCTGGTCGGTGTGAGTAGGGGAGAAGGGCGGCTTTTTGATCGCTTGCTTAGCCTTTTTTGACCCCGAATTAAGTGCTCATAACCGGTCGGTCGTAGGTTCGAGTCCTGCCTCCGCAACCATAAAAACATCCGTTTTCTTATTGAAAACGGATGTTTTTCTAACTTTTTAAGCCGAATTGAAACGCACCCAAACCATTTGACACCAATTTTGACACCAACGCGGGTCAAAATTGGTGTTTTTACAGGTACACTTACAAAAAGTAAGTCGGAGTTGTTTTTACAGGGCGGTTTGGGTATCGTTGGGGTCACCGTTGATGGCCAAATCGTATTCCTTGGACCAATCCAAGCCGCGGTAGGCTTCCCCGCGGGGGTCGGTCTGAATCCAATTTGTCAGCATATCCAGCATTTCCACTGTCCATGTATTGCGGTCGATCTGGGCGGTGGTAAATTTGCCTTCACCGATCATTTCAAAGCCGAAATCGTCCTTGACATGGGTCTTGGCTGCACCTTCCACCACATCGGCAACCAGATGGCTGGGAATGAACAGGACACCGCCACCTGCACCGAACACCACATCACCGGGCAGGCACACGGCACCGCCAAAACTGGTGATATCGTTATAGTCCTTCATCACGAACTCGCGGATGGGTGTGGGGTCGATACCTCTGTAATAGACCTGCACTTCGGGAACCTGCTTCATCTGCTCCACATCACGGACACCGCCCCAAATGACAGCGCCACCGGTTTTGGTATGCTTGTGCAAAGCAGTGGTCAGGTTACCGCCAAGGAAAGTGCCCTTATAGATCTTATCGTACATATCGCAGACAACCACATCCCGCTCGATCAGGTTATCAATGACCCACTGGTTATAGTTGCCCTTTCTGCCGTCCTCTGTGCCACGGGCAAACTGCAGTTCGTGGAGGTCGGGACGGGCGGGAACATAAGTACAGGTAACTGCACGGCCTACCAGCTTTCTGCCGTCGTCGTGGAGAGTATGCAGGGGAGCAAGGCCGCCACCCACAAACTGATGCTCATAACCCAGCACAAAAATGGGCTTCCAGACCTCTTCCAAGGTCATACCGTACAGGGCGTCCAAGTGCTTGTCCTCTACCTTGGGTCTGCCGTCGGGGAGCCGTTCGCCCTTCCACAGAGGGGTCAGGGAGATAATTCTTTCTCTGTCGTTAAAATGCATAATCCTACCTCCTGTTATACACTTTCCAAAATACCCTTCAAGTAGCCAATGGCATAGAGCCGACCCAAGGCGGTATAGCCTGCGGTTTCTTGCTGCTCCCCTGCCATCAGGGGCACATGGTCCGCACGGATGGGCACATCTACGCCGCATTTTTTATACAGCTTCATCATTTCCACCATAGGAATTTCACCGTTATCATGGAAAGTTTCATGGAAGCTGTATTTATTACCTGTAACATTGCGGAAGTGAACGAAGAAAATCTTATCGGCCAGTTTGGGAATCACATCGTAAAGGTCTTCGCCCATCATCAAATAACAAGCCTGGCACATGGTAACACCCAAATTGGGACTTTCCACCATATGAATGGCCTTATTGATATTCTCATAGCTGATCATAATTCGGCCCACATCCCCCAGACAGGGCAGAGGGGGGTCGTCAGGATGGAGTGCTAACTTGATACCGTGCTTCTCTGCGTGGGGAAGGACTGCACGGATAAAGTATTCATAATTCTGCCAGAGCTGCTGGGCGGTAATGGCAGGATTTCCGTATTGTCCTGCATTCCATTTATCGAGGAACAGCTGATGGTCAAAGCCTGTCACCTGTGCTCCGCCACGCTCAAGCACATTGTCTGCGGTGCGAAGCCAGCAGATGTGAGCCATCCAGTTAAAGCAGATGGTACGGATGTCCAATTCGTCCATATAGGAGAACATTTTGATGACTTTTTCAATGCATTCGTCCCGCATCTCGTCGCCTGCCTTGATATGGTCATGGAGTTCGTTAGGCATAGGCTCAATAATCACAGGCTTAAAACCAAAATCGCTGAAATTTTTATGTACCTGTTGCCAATGGCTTCTGTCCGTGATGTCAAAATCTTTATCCTCGGGCATACGAATGACACCGTGTTCCACGCCACATTGCTTGGCAAAGTCCCATGTAATATCTTTCGCACTTCGTAAGTAGTCCGTCAGTAACATATCTCGTTCTCCCTTCTGCGATTTGTATATTATTCTTTTTTCGGTGTGTAACCGAATTTTTGCTTATATAGGCGGATAAAAAAGGAAAGGTTAGTAAATCCACAGGATTCTGCCGTTTCCGAAACATTATACTCACCGCTTTGCAGCTTGGCTCTTGCCATATGCAAACGCAGGTCATTTCGGTACGCTATGGGGGCACAGCCTGTGTATTCCCTGAACAGCCGCCTGAAATTCACCTCGCTCATATTGCAAAGGTCTGCATAATAGGCAACCGACCGATTCTGATAATATTCCTCGTTCATTGCGTGCAGTGCATTTTTCAGGCGGTCATATTTGCGGGATGCGTGGGAATACAATGCGTCCACCTGCCACAAAAGTTGGTACAGGCAGGACAGATAATAAAACGGATGGCGGGGTGCACTGTTGCCATAGGTGGAGAAAAAGGCATCCATACTTTCCTTGGCATAGGGTAATGCGATTTTTACAGGCGTCGATAAATAAGGCGGTAGGGTGCCTGTGGCTATATCGAATTGTACAATTTTAATCTCGGTATCGTCCTGGGTATACATACCGATGTATTTACACCCTTTAGGCACAAACAGGAAGTCTCCCTTCTGCAGCTCCAGCTTGTCAACGCCACAGCCAAAGAACTCATAGGTCATTGAACCCTTGACCAAGTATAAAAATCCGTGCTTCAGTCGCCCATTTCGATAAGAATGGGTATAATTCTTTTCTCTGACCACATTTACGATGTCAATGTTTTCCACCGTAAAGTCAGGCTGTTGCAGGTCCCGTCTGTATTGCATATCCGCACCCCCTGTTTATCATAGCAAAGGGTGCTGATTTTGGCAATAGGTGGTTATCAGATTGTGTTAAAAATGGTTGAATATATCCTTGTTTCCTTTTGGGGCAGGCACTATAATGAAAATGAATTCCGAGCTGGCAGCAGAAAGGAGTACCGTATGCACGAAAATTTCAAGCTAAAATCCGACAACGCATTTGCACTCTATCAGAATTATGCAAAAGATTTGCCGATCATTGATTTTCACAACCATGTGTTGGTAAAGGACATTGCTGAAAACCGTCGTTATGATAATCTTTATGAGCTTTGGCTGGGCTCTGACCCTTACAAGCACCGTTTGATGCGGATTTGCGGTGTGGAGGAGCGTTTTATTACAGGGGATGCCGAACCATTTGAAAAGTTCCGCAGGTATTGTGAGATTTTCCCTCTGCTGGCAGGAAACCCCGTATACGATTGGTCCCGTATGGAACTGTCTTACATTTTCGGCATTGATGAAAGCCCTACTTCAGAAAACGCAAGGTACATCTATGACAAAGCAAGCGAAATGCTCCACTCCGCGGAGTTTTCCAACAATGAAATTTTGAAGCGGTTCCATATTGAATATCAGTCGCCTGTGGCTATGCTTACAGATGAACTGTCGGACTTTGACGGCAAAACCGTTGCCCCCTCCTTGCGGGCGGATGATTTATTAGCTCCCTCCGAGGAATTGTTAACCAAGCTGTCAAGCCAAACGGGTCTGCAAATCACCGACACCGATTCCTATTTGCAGGCTGTGGGTGTTATGCTGGATAATTTCGCCGCCGCAGGCTGTAAGTTTGCCGACCATTCCTTGGACACAGGCTTTTTCGCCAACGACAAAGACGGCAAGAAAACCGAAATGCTGATTTGCTTGGGCAACGCCTACGCCCGTCGGGGCTGGACACTTCTTCTGCACTTGGGTGCAAAGCGTGACACCAGTGCAAGACTGCGTACACTGGCAGGCCCTACAGGGGGGTACGCCGCTGTGGGAGAGGGTTTCCCCATTGCCGCACTTTGCGATGTTTTGGGCCGGATGGAACAGCAGGGGAGCCTGCCTGATACGGTTCTGTTCCCCTTGAATATGAGCGATCAGGCACCCTTGGCCGTTATGCAGGGCTCTTTCTCCCAGGACGGTGTGGCATCGAAGGTACAGCTTGGGCCTTCTTGGTGGTGGTGTGACCACGCGTTTGGTATCCAAAACACCCTTTCCTCCATTGCCTCCTTTGGTGTGGTTTCCCAGTTTATCGGTATGACTACCGACTCCCGCAGTATTCTGTCCTTCGTTCGTCACGATTACTTCCGCCGTCTGCTCTGTACTTGGGTGGACGAACAGGTTTGGGGCTTGACCCTGCCACAGCAAGGACAAATTATCCGTAAAATCGCTTACGAAAACGCAAAAACGAAAATCAAATGATAAGGAGTACTTAAAATGGAACAATTCTTTGAGGGTAAAGTAGCAGTAATCACAGGTGCCGCAGGTATGATCTGCTCCCAAATCGCCACCGACCTTGCAAGTTTGGGCATTACCGTGGTTTTGGTAGGCCGCACAGAGGAAAAACTGCAGAAGGTAAGTGAAAAAATTCAGACCGCAGGTGGCAAAAGTGCCGTGTATGCCTGTGATGTTACCGACCAAGCTGCCGCAAACGCTTTGGCAGAGCAGGTTATGGATAAATTCGGCCGCTGTGATTATCTCATCAACGGTGCAGGCGGCAATAACGCCAAGGCACAGCCCAAAATCACACAGTTTGACCCCCGCGAGCTGGCGGAAGACCGCCCCGAAGACCTGATTGGCCTGTATCAGGTGGATATGAACGCCTTTGAAAGCGTTATCCGCCTGAACACAATGGGTACGGTATATCCGCTTCTGGCCTTTGCCAAGTATATGGTTAAGCAGGGGAGTGGCAGTATTGTAAACTTTGCTTCTATGAACACCTACTGCCCTCTGACCCGCAATTTTGCCTATGCAATGAGTAAGGCCGCTGTTGCCAACTTCACACAGGCCTTTGCCGCATATTTTGCCCACACAGGCGTTCGCATCAATGCGGTTGCACCGGGTTTCGTGGTCAATGAGAGAAGTAAGCTGATTCTGGGCACAATCGAAGAAGGCCTGACCAAGCGGGGACAGGATGTGATTGACCACACACCTATGCAGAAATTCGGCACGTCACAGGATATGTGCGGCTGTGTCCGTTTCCTGTTGGACGAGAGAATGTCGGGCTTTGTAACAGGTGTGACCATTCCCGTTGACGGCGGCTTCCTGACTTTGAGCGGTGTATAAGAAAGGAGCTTTTTATGATTGCCATTGGAAAAGATATTGTCAGAAAGCAACATAATTTCTGGAATCACTGCCTGTTTCACCCCACCGATGCGGTGGAAGACCCTTGGGGCAGGCGGATTTTAGACCGGATGGCGGAGGATGGTGCCATAAAGACCGTCCGCCTGTACGCTATGTTTGAAGACATCGTGTATTTAGACGGTGATGACAATCTCTGCTACGATTTCCGTGTCAGCGATATGCGACTGGACTATATACTGGAAAAGGGCTATGACCTTTTACTGGCCTATGCAAGCGTTCCTGATTGCATCGCCCTGTATCCCAACGGCGGTGAAATCAAGTCTGCTATCACCAATCGCTACAAGGGAAAGATTTTCAACACATCACCCCCCGGAGATTACGCCCTCTATGAGGAGATTTGCTATCAGTATACCAAGCACAATGTGGAGCGTTACGGCTTGGAAACCGTTTCTAAGTGGCGTTGCCACTGCCACAATGAACCCGACCTGCATTTCTTTATGAATCATTTGGGTGAGGAAGAGCAAGAACCCCGCCTGCAGGAATACTGCAAGCTGTATGCCGCTTTTGAGCGGGGTGTCAGACGGGTGTCAGATGAGATTCGGATTGGTGGCCCTGCCTGTGCGTTCAGTTATGACTTTATTGAAAAGTTCCTGAACTTTGTGAAGCAAAACAACATGAAGCTTGATTACATTGCCCTCCACAACTACGGCACCTGCACCAACGATGTTAATAGCGGTGCCCGACCCATTCGCGTGCAGAACAATTTAGATCGGCAGCAGAAGCTGATTGATGTAATCACCAAGTGCGGTTTTGGCGACAAGGAGCGAATTGTAGACGAATGGGGTGCTTCCACCGACGGTTACTACAACATCAAAAACTGCCCCGCCTACATCTTCCGTGAAACCGAATTCTACTCCTCTTACTATGCCAAGCTGATTCACGAAATGATCCGTGTAGACCCCAACCTCTCCAAAATGATGATCTGCCTGTCCGGTCAGCACGAGATGGTGACAGACTTCTCAGGCTTCCGTAATTTCTTCACCCTCAATTTCATCAAGAAGCCTATTTACAATGCCCACATTCTGGCCTCCAAGCTGGGCGAAAATTTGCTGACGGCAAAGTGCGAGAATGAGAATATTTTCGTTGTTCCCACCAAGACAGCGGAGGGCTATGCTGTTTTGCTGACCTACGCTTCCGAGTACCACGAGGAAAATCTTCCCACGATTGTGGAAGAGCTGGAATTTGCCGAGGATATTGCAGATAAGACCGTTACTATTTGGTGTATTGACAAAAATACCACCAACCCTTATCGTATGTATGAGAAGATGGGCGTGGAAAATCCCTCCCGCGAGCAGATTCTGCAGTTGCGGGAAGAGGGCAGAATGAAGCCGATCTGCACCCAAACGGGAGCTGCTGCCATTTCTTTGCATCTGACCCCCAACTGTACCTACCTGATTACTGTTGCATAAGGAGGCGTATGCCCTATGGAAAACAAATACATACAGGCCATTGACGGTGGTTGGAATCCGCCTGCGACCTGCAAGGACATCGACGGCTCTACCTTGTATCGGGATTACGGCACGGATATGACCAAAAGTGAGTACCTTGCCTCCGATATGGGCAAACTTCCCGAGCTGATGGTGATGAACGACGGCCGCCCTGTAACCGCCGAGCTGTGGGCCGAGCGTCGCAAGGAGATTATGGACACAATTATGTCCTACGCTTTCGGTTTTACCCCCGAAGCACCCAGGCAGGTGGATGCGGAAATTCTTTATTCCAGCGATAATGTGACCTACGCAGGCGTTCTCAAATCCTACGCAGGCAAGGCTGTCAGTCAGCGGATAACGCTGTCCTTTGATGCTCCCTACGGTCGTTTCTCTTTTCCCATTCAGTTTGTGCGACCTGTGTATGTGGAGAAGCCCCCTGTGCTGATTCACATATCCTTCAGACCTTCCCTGCGGGATTTGCCCCTGAGCTCCGATGTGGACAATTCCTACGCTCCTGTGGAAGAAATCATTGACAACGGCTTTGCTTATGCCTGTGTATGTTACAATGACATTATTCAGGATAAAGTACAGGGCGACTATCAAACAGCCTTCGTGAACAACGGTATGGGCAGCGTCTTCTGCCGTGGCACCCGTGAAATTGACGAGTGGGGCAAGGTGGGTATGTGGGCCTACGGTGCCAGCCGAATTGTTGACTATCTGCTGACCCGTGACGATGTGGATCACGACTGTATTTCCGTAATCGGCCATTCCCGTTTGGGCAAGACCGCCTTGTGGTGCGGTGCACAGGATGAGCGTATCTTTGCTTCCCTTTGTAACTGTTCCGGCTTTGGCGGTGCAGGCCTGATGAAGGTGCTGAATCACCGACGGCTGATGGATATGATTGAAAACGGCAGTATCGACTGGTGGTGTGAACGGGCAAAGGAATATGCAGAGGACGCCACAAAAGCACCCTACGATTCCCACTTTATAGTGGCGGCCTGTGCACCCCGCTATATAAATTTGATTGCAGCAGATGGAGATTTTCCCCGTTACCAGCTGGCAGACTTCTTGTCTGCCACTGCCGCAAGTCCTTTCTTTGAGGTACTTGGCTTAAAAGGCTTTGTTTCCGATGAGGAATTGCCCCGTTCTACGGTTGTTTACAACGAAGGCCATATCGGTTTTGCAATGCGACCCGGCTCACACTTCCTGTCCCGTTGGGATTGGAATCGGCATATGGAATTTGTCCTGAAGCACCGCAGGAAATAAATATATTAAAAAACCGCCAACCGTCAGGAAGGAGAAGTCTTTTATTGCTTTGCATTTTGCCGGTTGTCGGCAGCTTTGCGAATACTTACTTGAAAGGTTTGGTCTGCGTCTGATCGGTGTGAGTAGGGAAGAAAGCCCGTTTTTTGATTGCTTACCTTGCTCTTTGACTGCCGAATGAAGTGCTCATAACCGGTCGGTCGTAGGTTCAAGTGTGCCTTCCGCAACCAACATTGCGAACCGAAAAAGATATCGGTTCGGAAAAACCAGAAACCACAACGGTTTCTGGTTTTTTTCGTGCCATTTTTCAAGGTGCCATTCAAAAGATATCCTTTTCCCAAAATGACCTTTGGGGAGGACTTGAACTAAATCTATTGCAAACAGATTGGATTTTTGATATAATACAATTAGAAAACGAAACAAAGGAGTGCCTTATAAATGAACAACGCTAATGCTTTCGTTACTGAAACGGATGCAAAATATGTAAGACTTCAATCAAGCAAAGCGCTATTAATTACTTTTTTCGTTTTATCACTTTTTGCGTGTTTGGGTTTCCTTGTTGCGTGGCAGACATTTGCTTTTTTTGAGAGCATTATTTTAATTTCTTGTGCCGTTGTGTTCTTTCAAAAAAGAAGCAAGGGTCATAGTTGGAAACTGGAATTCAATGATGCTGTAATAACAATTACGAATCTTACTACTAAAGAAGAATTTTGTGTTTATGATATACCGGCTTCGGATTTGGTTATTAACCAATCTAAAAATGAAATAAAGCCAGATTATTGTAGCCTTATGATAAAAAACACTGTTTTTGCATTTGGCGGAATAAAAAACTGTAGACAATTAAAAGCATACATACAAGAGAACTTCGATTAACCGATATCTTTTTCGGTGCTACGAGCCATGTCGAGTGGTCATAACGGGTTTCGTTATGACCA
>JAZNYR010000019.1:0-4885 GCA_045594525.1 Clostridia bacterium
CACATACCCCAAAAACAAGTTAATGAATAAGAATAAAATAACGAAAACCCACTTAATCCGATTTTGATTCATAATCTATTCCTCACTAATGGCTACCGCCTCACCGTTGGATAACACCACACTCCAGCAAGCCCGCACCCTGGATTCTTTCCCATTGTCAATAAAATACAGGGAAACATCCTCTGCTTCATAGGATTCCTCTGTCCCTACAGAAAAAGCATCCAGTGCCGATACCAACGGCATATTTGTAATCTCCTCTTCGGTGATTTGGTAATCCCGAAGCAAAATCCGCATAGAGGTAATCCTGCTGTCTTGAATTTCCAGCATGGCACCGTGATGCAGAGGATTGACCAACTCCGAACCTTCATAATTCACCGCCACAGGACGGCCGTTTACCTGATAGTCCATGGTAAAAGAAAAGTTGTCATAATGCTGTTCTGAAATGTCAGAAGTTACCCGCATGGTGGGCATCTTCTCCATCCCCGCTATCTGAAACAGTTGAAAAACCCAATCCGCGGTAAGGTCAACCGATTCCAAAAAGCTCTGTGCATTTTCTTCCTCTTCTCTGTCACGAAGGGAGATTCCGTAGCGGGACTCAGTAGCGTTATATTCCAGCAAACCATCCGGATAAAGACGGAGAGTAGAACGGTCTGAAACAAACACTCTGGCATCAGAAGTTTCCGTATATCGCTGAATGGTATTGGGGTTGTATCCGAACAAACGAAGCAGTTCTTCCACCCACGGCTCATCCTCCGAATTAGCAAAAGGCACCTTTGCCTCCAACACTTCTGTTTTCTGACTTTGATGGGAAGTATCCAGCATCACAAAGGGATTCAAAATCAATTTCGGCACTAACTCCGAATCCTCCGGCTGCCGGTAAAATCCCAGTTCGTAAGCCGAAAGCATTACATTGGCATTTCCCGTTCCGTAACGGTTAATGGTTTCCCACAATTCTCCTCCATCCGTCCCCAGAAGATACCGATAAATCGCACCGTCCTTTTTGTCCATTAGCAGAAGTTCTGTATCATTTTCCTTAGGGACCAATACAAGCTCGGTCACGGAGGACACGGTCTGATAGACCTCCGATTCACTCACTTCCACCAACTGCCCCAACACCCGCACCGGCATTTCAACAGGATATTGCAGTAAGAGGGAACGGGTTTTTAAGGTATCATAATAGTCTGTTTCTTCTATTTTTTCAGGTTCTGTCTGTCCTTCCTTTAACCAGCGGGTCAAATTTTTCTTGGCAGTTTCATAAATGGCGGTAAACTCATGATTGCTTTCAGTATAAATAGACCGTCTGGAGCCAACGCAATTGACCACCACTCTGTCCGGCATAAAAAGCTCCTCATGCCGGGGAGCAGAAAACTCCTGTTTCTCAAAAGGAGACACAGAATTCCACATAGAAAAAAAATTATAGCCTTCCGGCCATAATTTTTCTGCAAACCATAATCGAAATGTCATTACAATACTGGATATCACCAGGATTGACAAAAACCATGACAAAAATTTCTTCACACTTATCACCACATTTTCGGTTATCTTACCGGGAAGGAGATTCCCTGACCAATCAAATTCACATCACAGCGAACCTGACTGTACCGTCCGTCCGAAGTTTCAGCTCGGACCAACATGGAATTTCGCCCTGTGTTTAACCAAACGGGCATAAAAAACATTCCGGAACCGCCTACAGTTGTCCCTCCAACCCATTCAAACACACCGGCATAATTGGCTCTGTACAGGCTGACTACAGCTCCCTGCACCGCCCAACCGGATACTGCACAATAGGCTTCCGCCACAGTTCCACCTGAAAATGCAGGGTTGGTTACATACAAAAGCCCTGTTGTATTCCCACTGTCCCATCCGGACACCGTTTGAGGTGCCGCAGAAACAGAAAAGATACTTGTCAATAGTAAAATCGCGATAATCAGTATCGAAACGGTTCTCTTCATAGCTTTCCGAATCCGGTCAAAGCCGCTTCGGTACACCACCTTTCTCTTTTTGCTTACTACTATTATACACGATAAAGGTTACAATATGATTACATGGGAATTAAAAGAGAATTAAATATCAATGTTACCATTGGTCCATGTCTTCCAAAAGCTCGCTGGCATCATAACGGCTCTTGGCTTCCTCTACCACTACCTCGCCGCCCTCTTGCTTGACAGGCAGCGTAATGGTAACAGTAGTACCCACCTGCACCTTACTTTCAATGGTAATTGTGCCTCCGTGGGCATCTGCAATTTCCTTGGCAATGGAAAGACCTAAACCCGTACCGCCCCTTTCTCGGGAGCGAGCCTTATCCACACGGTAAAACCGTTCAAACAACCGTTCCAAATCCTCTTCCGGAATCCCGATTCCATTATCCTTCACCTGAATTTGGACCTGGTTGTTTCCGTAAGTGGCAACAATCCGTATGGTACCGCCGTTAGGGGTATATTTAATGGCATTTGACATAATGTTAATCAAAAGCTGTTGAATTCTGCCCCGATCCCCTTCAATATCAGGAAGATTTTCGGGCGCCATGTAGGTCAGAGTATGGTGGTGCTTTTTGGCAGGAATACTCAAGGTTTCTGTCAACTCGCTTAACAGCTCGTCAATGGAAAATCGGGTTTTGCGCCAGGAAATTTTATTATAGTCCATCTGGGAAAGAGTAAGCAGGTCGCGAACAATGCCGTTCATACGGTCTGTTTCCCGATTGATGGTTTCCAAAAAGTTTATCGCCATATCCCGATGCTCCAATTTGTCATCCAGAATGGTTTCGGAATAGGTTTTGATGGTGGTCAAAGGAGTTTTCAATTCGTGGGATACATTGGCAACAAATTCTTTTCTCAAATCGTCCAGTTTTTGCCGTTCGGTAATATCCCGCCAGGTTACTACCACACCGGTATTCTTTTCATCCTCTTTTTTGATAGGCGCCATGGTAACCGCAAGATAAGAGCCTTCAAATTCCACAATCCGTTCCACCGTTCCCTGGGGTTCCAAATACAAAAACTGTCCCAATCGAACCGGAACTCCTATGGAGCGGAAAAAGCTGTCAAACTCCACCATTTCGTCCTCCGCCAGATGAAGCATCTTTCTGGCAACTGCGTTGCAAAGAATCATCTGCCCGTCGCGGTCAAAGGACATAACCCCGTCAGTAATATTCTGAATAATGGTTTCCTTTTTGTCCTCTTCCTCGGCTTTTGCCTGCTGGGTACTGCGGATGGTCAGTGCCATATCGTCAAAGGCGTTGGTCAGCTCTCCCAGCTCGTCCGAAGCAAGGGCTTCTCCCCTGGAATCATATTCTCCCATGGCAAGCTTCTGAACCCGCTTTGTAAGAGATGTCAAAGGCTGGGTAATGGCTTTGGACATCACAAGCGCCAGCAAAACAGCAATCAATGCCCCTGCCAGCAATGCCTGAAGCATTACCGTAAAAATACTGCCGGTGATTTCATAAATCTCTTCCTTGGTATCACGAAGATACAGCAAAAAACCTGTGTCCTCAATGGGATAGGCATAATCCATCACCCCTTGCTCCACCTTGACTGCATCTCCCACAACGCCATCCATTGCCGCTAAAATATTCTCCGTCCGCTCCAACTGCTCCCCGTCGCCGTCACCGGAGCCTGCCAGATATGCACCGTTTTTATCCAAAATATAATAATTGCGGTAAGAATCAATTCCAAACCGAGAAGAATAAATAGACATACATTCCATCGTCTGTTCCACCGGTGAATCTGACCTTGCCGCAACCTTCAGTTGTTTTGTTACATCCTCCGTCAACCCCTGACGGATTTGTTTCACAAAATCCCGGTGGTAAAATTCGGAAACGCTGTTAATCATTACCGTACCGCTTACCAAAATAACGGACAGCACCAACAGCAGAAACACGCCCACCAGCTTCCATTGAATACTTTTAAACATTGCCTAACCTGCTCTCACGGCCTCAGGACTTATCGAAATAGTACCCGACGCCTCGTTTCGTAATAATATAAGTGGGAACGCTCGGCTGATCCTCAATCTTTTCTCTCAACCGACGCACCGTAACATCCACAGTACGAACATCGCCGTAATATTCATAGCCCCACACCTTTTCCAACAGGTTTTCACGGGTGAAAATCCGTTCCGGCTGGGTTGCCAAAAATTTCAGCAATTCAAATTCACGCAAGGTCACATCAATAATCTGATCGTTCTTGCGGACTTCATAACGGTCACAGTTAATGGTCAGCTCCTTGGAACGGATAATATTCTGTTCGCCGCTATCCTCACCGTCACCCTTGGGTTCCTGACCGGTTCTGCGCAAATTAGCACGAATACGCGCCATTACTTCACGCACAGAAAAAGGCTTTGTAATATAGTCATCTGCGCCCAGTTCCAGTCCTAATACCTTGTCCACTTCTTCTTCGCGAGCGGTGAGCATCAGAATCGGGGTTGACATTTTTTCCCGCACCTTACGGCAAACTTCAAACCCATCCATCTTGGGAAGCATCAAATCAAGCAGAATCAAATCCGGCTGTTCGGACAAGGCTTTTGCAAGACCGTCCTCACCGTCATAAGCTTCCACAGTACGGAACCCTTCCTTTTCCAAATTGAATTTGAGAATATCTACGATTGTCTTTTCATCATCTACAATTAAGATTTTCTTATCCATGAGGGAACCTCCCTTTTTGTTATCACTTCTATTATATCAAAAAATTTTGGTAATTACAAGACCTGATTTAAAAAATTTTTTCATTTTCCTGGCAATCAAAAAGATGCAGACACCAAATCTGCACCCTTTTCCAATAAAACTTCTTTTTTCTGCGATAAATGTTTATATATGTTTTGTCTGCTCCACACTTAAAGCCGTATATTCATACCGTTCCAGATAGTCCAGCACTTCTTCGCTCTTATCAAACAAGCG
>JAZNYR010000020.1:0-6478 GCA_045594525.1 Clostridia bacterium
GATATTGCAGAGTTTCTGCATACAAGAGTTTTGCCCCTGCACGGTAACCCAAAACCAAACCGTCAGCGGTTGCGCCGTAGTGGTTGGATGTGGGGAAACCTTGATAGTGCATACGGCCTGCTCCACCTGTTGCGATGACAACGGTTTTTGCCTTTGCAACCAGCAATTCTTCTGTTTCCATATTCAAAAGCACTGCACCTGCAGCATTTCCGTTTTCATCCAGAATCAGTTCGATTGCAGAGGTGAAATCTACCACAGGAATTTCACGGTTTAACACTTCATCACGGAGAGTTCTCATGATTTCCGCACCAGAATAGTCCTTCGCTGCGTGCATACGCTTTCTGGAAGTACCTCCACCATGAGTGGTTACCATGGTGCCGTCTTCTGTTTTATCAAACTCAACACCCAAATTTGACAGCCACAAAATGGCTTCAGGTGCATCGCAAACCAATTTGGAAAGCAGTTCTCTCTTTGCAGCAAAGTGACCGCCGCCGAAAGCATCTACAAAGTGGATGGCGGGAGAGTCATTTTCCTTATCAGCCGCCTGAATACCGCCTTCTGCCATCATGGTATTGGCATCCCCGATACGAAGCTTTGTTACAATCATAACCTTCGCTCCTGCTTCGTGGGCTTCAATTGCAGCAGATGCACCTGCACCGCCGCCACCGATAATCAGCACATCAACATCATAGTCAGGTGCGGTCAAATCAACATCATCAGCACTGATTCTGCTGTGGGCCTGCAGGATTTCTGCCAGCTGGCAGGGCACCTTTTCTCCCTTATTGGGGCCGATTTTTAAGGTTTCAAATTCTTCCTGCTTGTAGTCAGGATGATAAGCCTTTAACAAATCTTCCTTTTGCTGTGCCGTCATTCTGGCAGGTTCATAAGCAATATTTTGTTCTCTGGCAGCTTCTACCGCTTTCAAAGATTCTTGAAATTTTTCTGAATACATCTGTCAGGCACCTCCTTATTTCTCAATTTCTCTGTTATTGTAAAGCTCTTTGATTTCCTCAACGGGTTTCTGCATGAGAGCTTCGATTAATTCAGTAAATGTTCCGTCCTTGATTTCCTTCACACGGCTTTCCAAGTGACCGCATCCGGGAGCAAGGTACTTGCCGTTTAATCTGCGGGCAAGCATTGCAACCTGGGGATGAGAAATACCGGCAGGACAACGGGAGGAACACACACCGCACATTACGCAGTCAAAGGATTCTTCCGCACACTTTTCGTATTCCCCTCTTTGAGCGTATGCAATATACTGCATAACATTCAGCTCCTGGGTACAGCTCTTGGTGCAGGCATTACAGCCGATGCAAGCATAAATTTCAGGATACAGCTGCATCATAATCTGCTCGGTGGGTTTTACCTTTTCCATATCATAAACCTGTTTCACCAGAGGGAAGAAGGGTAAAGTTGCAATATACATATTATCCTCTACCTTTGTCTGACAGGCAAGACATGCTTTGAGCTCTTTGTCACCTTTGATTCTGTAAATGGTAGCACAAGCACCGCAAAATCCGTTTCTGCAACCGCAGCCACGAACCAGCTGGTAGCCTGCATATTCCATTGCACTCATAATTGTTAAATTGTCCGGTACCTGATACTTTTTCCCGAACAGAAAGATATTGACCATATTTTCCATAACGATAGTACCTCCTGATTAATATTCATCCGGCAGTTCTTCCAGCTCATCACAGCGGAAAACGGGACCGTCTTTACATACATATTTGGAGCCGATGTTACATCTGCCGCATTTTCCAACGCCGCATTTCATTTTCAGTTCCATGGTTGTATAAATCTGGGTTTTGTTGAAGCCCAGCTCGCAAAGTCCTTCCAGGGTAAACTTAATCATGATGGGAGGACCGCAAAGAACTGCAGTTTTGTCAGTAGAAAAGTTCAGTTCCTTTACATAGTTGGGAACGAAGCCTACATGACCGTCCCATCCTTCCTGCTCACGGTCGATGGTCAGGTGAACATTGATTCCGTCATCCTTGCACCATTCGTTGATGATTTCCTGATAATCTACCAAATCATCCATACTTCTGGAACCGTAAACAATGTCAATTTTACCGTAACGGTCACGGTAGTGACGGCAGTAATTGATAACCGAACGCAAGGGTGCAAGCCCGATACCGCCGGCAATGAACAGTAAATCCTTGCCTGCAAATTCAGTATCCACAGGGAAGGGATTTCCGTAAGGTCCGCGGATGGTAATCTGCTGACCTACCTCTGCCTGATGGAGCCATTCGGTCACACAGCCACACTTTTTAATGGAAAATTCCATAAATTCTGTGTTAGTAGGAGAAGAGGTAATGGAAAACATTGCCTCACCTACACCGGGAATGGAGAGCATTGCACACTGACCGGGTTTGTGCTCAAAGGCTTTTTTCCCGTCCGGTGTGACAACACGGAAGGTTTTTACATCAGGGGTGTCAATCCGCACATCGGTAATCACACCGATTACAGGAATTTGTGATTCTGCACGATTATTCATCTTCATTCCCTCCTAACGCTTTCATTACTTTTACAATATTCATAGAAATAGGGCATTTCGATAAGCATCTTCCGCAACCAACACAGCTGAACAATCCCTCATTATTGGTAGGATAGTACACAAGCTTGTGCATAAACCGCTGACGGAACCGCTCCAACTGGGACAGTCGGGAATTTCCGTGTGCCATTTTGGTAAAATCGGAATACATACAAGAATCCCAACAACGGAAACGAATCACGCCGTTGCCTGTATTAAAATCCTTAATGTCATAACACTGACAGGTGGGGCATACAAAGGTACAAGTTCCGCAACCTAAGCAAGATTGGGACAGCTCTGCCCACTTGGGATCGTCAAAATATTTTGAAGTTTTTCCTGAACCGAAATTGTCAGCTTTTAAATCAGCCAAAGGAAGCTTTTGTAAGATTTCCTTTGTTTGTTCCTGCTGTTTCTTTACCTCGGTGTCATCCGCTTCTTCTGTTACGGAAGTAATGGATGCAAGAAGAGCTTCCCCTTTTTCGGTATTGGCTTTGAAATATATTTCTGTTTCTGTTTTCCAGCAGGTCACATCTCCTTCGGGAGAGGTGGCATCAATACCAAAGGTTCCGCAAAAACAGGTTTCAACAGGGCGGGTACAAGCAAGAGAAACTACAACCCCGTGTTCCCTTCTGTTTGCATAAAAGCTGTCATAAGGTTCTGTCAAAAAGACACGGTCTAAAATTTCAAAGCTTTTTACATCGCAGGCACGAACACCGAACAACACAAAATCTTCATGTTCTTCTCTGGTATCAACGACCTTGATTTCTTTTCCGGAGGTTTGAAACTCCATCATATTTTCCGTCTGGGGAAAGAAGAAATCCTTGGCACTGCGGACGGTGTTTAAGGCATTGCTCATGACAACACCCTTTTCCCATCCCTTGTATTCTGCTCCCTTTTCCGTATCAACAGGAAGGTACAGCTTTGCGTTTTTTGAAATGGTTTCAAATACAGTATCCAAAGCATTCAAAGAACATTTACGCATTGTCAGCCCCTCCTTTCTCAACAGCTTCACCGGGTTCTAAATCATCGGTGGTATAATTCACCAAAGGTGCACGGCTTCCTACTTCAGCCCCTGCCTGATAGTCACCATAGAAGGAGTTAATATCCTTAATGAACTTTCTGTTCAGCAGGTGGAGAGGAATGTTTTGAGGACAAACACGGGAACATTCCCCGCAGTCGGTACATCTTCCTGCCACATGGAAGGCACGGATGATGTGGAACATTTTTTCCTCAAAGCTGTCAGAAATTGCCTTGTTTTCCACTCCTGACTGAGGATTGTCAAACACACATTTTTCACAGGTGCAAGCGGGACACACATCACGGCAAGCATTACATCTGATACAGCGGGACAATTCATTCTGCCAGAACAAGAACCGCTCATCCTCTGTCATACTTTCCAGCTTTGCAACCTCATCAAAGCGGTTGGAATCCAATACATCGCCATCTTCACCCAACAGCTCGTCATAAGCCACACACTTTTTGCTTTTACAGGACTCACAGCGTTCTGCCAACACATCTTTACAAGCAATCTTTTTGTCCCCGTCATACAGGGTGCTGACGGTCATGGAATCTCCGTCAAAGGAAATGCTTACAATCCCGTCACCGCTCAAAGCCTTTACTTTGCTGATGTCTGCCATGCCTTCGCAAGGAATCCCCACAGCATACACCTTTTCTCTTGAAAAGCGGTTTTCGGTCAGAAGCTGGTTAAAGCTATAGGTGTCGCAAGGCTTTAAGAATACCAAAACCTTGCCTTCTTCTTTTCTGGTTTCAGCCACCAGATATTTTGAGAAATTTGCACCGCAAAAGTCGTTGTAAACAAAGTCTTTTTGCAAAGCATCTGCATCTTTAAACACAGCAGGAGTGATGTCATAATCAAATTCCCCCGCTTTCCAACCCAGCACACGGGTTACAGTGCCGTTTTGGAGCAATTCACACGCCTTTTTCACCAGTGCGTCACGAGTTATCTTTTGCATCGCAAATCCTCCAATCTCTTATTTTCTCCTAAAGCCGCAACGGCTTCTGTAAATTCGTTCATGGTTGCGGCAAACTTTGCGCCTTCCGCTGCGGATACCCATTCCACACGGGTCCGTTCCTTTTCAATTCCCAAGAAGTTCAGCATAGAGAAGAGCAAAGACATTCTTCTTCTTGTATAATAATTTCCCGAAGTATAGTGGCAGTCTCCCGGATGGCATCCGCAAAGGATGACCCCGTCTGCCCCACGCTGAAATGCGCGGAGAATAAACATGGGATTCACACGGCAAGAGCAAGGAACCTTAATAATTTTTACATTATCAGGATAATTCAGACGATTGTTTCCTGCCAAATCCGCACCGGCATAAGAACACCAGTTACAGCAAAACGCCACAATCAACGGTTTGTATTCGCCATTTATTTGCATATCGCATCCACCTCCGCCATGATTTGTTTATTTGCAAAGCCTTTTAAGTCCATCGCACCGGAGGGACAAGCAACGGTACAAGCACCGCAACCCTGACATACCGCTTCGTTGACAGATGCAACCCGTCTGATTTTGGTGGTTCTGTCAGGCATACGGAATTCCTTATCAACATAGGTGATTGCCCCGTAAGGACATACCCGTTCACAGGAAGAACATCCATTACACATAAGCTCGTTGGAGCTTGCAATACAAGGATTCCCCGTCAGCTTATCCTTTGCCAAGAGACCAATCACCTTCGCCGCAGCCGCACTTGCTTGAGAAACGGTTTCGGGAATGTCTTTGGGGCCCTGACATGCACCAGATAAAAAGACACCGGCGGTAGGACTTTCTACGGGACGCAGTTTGGGATGAGCTTCGGTAAAGAAATCGTTGGTGTCCATACTTGCAGTCAGCATGGTAGCCAAGGGTCTTGCAGATTTATCAGGCTCGATTGCTGCAGCCAATACCACAAGGTCTGCTTCAATATGCAGCTGCTTGTTGGCAAGGAGGTCGGATGCCTGCACCATCAGCTTATCGCCTTCGGGAGCAACCTTTCCTACCATACCCTTAATATAATGAACGCCATATTCTTCTACTGCACGACGGTAGAACTCATCAAAGCTCTTACCGGGAGTACGAACATCAATATAGAACACATAGACTTCTGTATCCGGATACTTATCGCGGGTGAGCATAGCATGCTTTGCAGTGTACATACAGCAGATTTTAGAACAATATTCCTTGCCCTTTTCCGCGCAAGATGCACAACGGGAGCCAACACACTGTACAAACACGATTGTATGAGGATGCTTTCCGTCAGAAGGACGAAGCAGCTTTCCGGCAGAAGGACCTGCCGCGTTGGTGAGCCGTTCAAATTCCAGTGATGTAATAACATCCTTGGACTGGTTATAAGCATACTCATCAAATTTATCCATGCTAATGGGATTAAATCCGGTAGCGGCTACAATTGCACCGTACTTTTCTTCGATAATTTCATCCTGTTGGGTATAATCAATGGCACCTGCGGCACACACCTTGGCACAAACACCGCACTTGCCGTTTTTGAGCATATTACAATGGTCCGGGTCAATGGTTGCAACCTTGGGAACCGCCTGTGCAAAAGGAATATAAACAGCACGGCGATTGTCCATCCCTAAGTTAAACTCATTGGGTACCTTTTTCATAGGACATTTTTCGGTACATTCCCCGCAACCCGTACATTTTGTTTCGTCAACAAAACGCGCTTTTTTCTTAATTTTAACATCGAAATTTCCTACAAATCCGTTTACTTCCGTTACTTCGCTGTAGGAGAAAATACGAATGTTTTCATGTTGCGCCACATCCACCATTTTGGGAGTGAGGATACAAGCCGCACAGTCTAATGTGGGGAAGGTTTTATCCAGCTGTGCCATTTTACCGCCAATGGTAGGTTTGGTTTCCACAATATCTACAGGGAACCCAGCATCTGCAATATCCAACGCCGTCTGAATCCCTGCGATACCGCCGCCGAT
>JAZNYR010000021.1:0-2085 GCA_045594525.1 Clostridia bacterium
TGACAACGGTCACGGAACCCATGTGGCAGGAATCATCGGTGCCCGAAAAAACGGCATGGGGGTAGTGGGAATGGCGCCTGAATGCAGTTTGTACATTGCAAAAGCCTTTGACAAACAAGGAAACGGTGAATTTTCCGCTATTTACAAAAGTCTGGAATGGATGATTCGCAAACGGGTGCAAATTGTGAATATGTCCTTTTCCTCAGACGAACCCTCCAAAGGCTATGAAGAAATTTTACAGGCAGCCACCAATCACGGCATCACTCTGATTTGTGCCGCGGGAAATGAAGGCAATAAAAGACGAAACACCATCGGCTTTCCCGGAAAATTTCCCCAGACAATTGCGGTCACTGCAGTTGACCCCAACCGAAAGTCAACAGAATTCAGCTCCGCAGGATACGAATCCGAGCTGTGTGCCGCAGGAGTGGATATTTATTCTACTTATCCCGGCAATTCTTATGCAAAACTAAGCGGTACCTCTATGGCAACCCCTATTATCAGCGGTGCCGCCGCTTTATTGCAAGCCAAGGGAATGCACCGTTATCGTCGATTTCTGTCCCCAAAGGAAGTCCGTTTTTTACTTCATCTCTATACCGAAGATTTGGGTGGAAAGGGCTGGGACCCTTATTATGGCTACGGTTTGTTTTCTTTCGGAAGACTGAATCAGCCTGATTTCGTGCCGTTATAATCACAAAAAGGCTGTAGCAAAATGCTACAGCCCCAGCGTGTCGATAAACCTATCGACACGCTGGCAGACTGGAAAAAAGGAAGGGATATTTTGTCAAAATGGATCGCAGACAGTACGGTGGTACGGCAAGTGTTCATTTTGGAAAAAAGCAAGAAACCGCTTGGAAAATTCGATGTTTTCCAAGCGGTTTTTCATGTTTTCGAACAGATAAAGCTGATTATGATTGTTTCCTTATTGTCTTTCTTTGCTTGCGTTAGACCGACTTTTTCGACGGTCTGAGGCTGTAGCAAAATGCTACAGCCCAATTTTACAATACCTTATTTAGAAAATCCTGTGTTCTGGGATGTTGAGGATTACCGAACAATTCTTGGGGTGTTCCTTCCTCCAGAATGACTCCCTCATCAATAAAGATGACTCTGTCTGCAACCTCTCTTGCAAAGCCCATTTCATGGGTTACCACAATCATGGTCATGCCTTCTTTTGCCAGCTTTTTCATAACCTCCAATACTTCCCCGACCATTTCAGGGTCAAGGGCTGAGGTGGGCTCGTCAAACAGCATAATATCAGGATTCATCGCCAAGGCTCTGGCAATGGCAACACGCTGTTTTTGTCCCCCTGAAAGCTGAGACGGATAACTTTCCGCTTTATCAGAAAGCCCAACTGTTTCAAGAAGTTTCAGTGCCCGTTCTTTTGCTTCTTCCTTACTGGCTTTTTTCAAATCCACAGGAGCAAGCATCAAATTATCCAGCACATTCATATTGGCAAACAAATTAAAATGCTGAAATACCATACCGATATTTTCACGGACTCTGTTGATGTTTATTTTTTTGTCGTTGATGTGATGCTCGCCCACGAAAATATCGCCGGCTGTTGCATTTTCCAATCTGTTCAGGCACCGCAGGAAAGTTGATTTTCCCGACCCTGACGGACCGATCACACAAACAACCTCACCTTCATAAATATCAATGGAAATGCCGTTCAGAACAACATGGTGCCCAAACCTTTTTTCCAGCTGATCCACACGAATTTTCACTTTACCCTTATCTGCGACCACGGTTCAATCTCCTTTCCAGAGCTTTTGCCACCTGCTGTAATGCCAAAATAACAATCAGATACATGACTGCAACAATTGCCCATACTTCAAAGGATTTGAATGTAATTGCAATTACATTCTGTGCCTTATTAACCAACTCCGGAAATCCGATAACGGAAAGGATTGAGGTGTCCTTCAGAGTGATGATAAACTGATTGACAATACTGGGAATCATATTTTTAATTGCCTGAGGAAGAACGACGCGAAACATCGATCTCCAGTAAGACAAGCCCAGACTTCTTGCCGCTTCCATCTGCCCCGGGTCAATGGACTGAATCCCTGCACGGATGATCTCGGACATATA
>JAZNYR010000022.1:0-11381 GCA_045594525.1 Clostridia bacterium
GCTCACAGAACGACATGGCTACGATCCGACTTGGAAGTGAAGTTTTCCAATGAAAAAGCGGTGATGAGTGCCATTTACTGGGCTGTGAAAAATGCCTTGTTCGGTGCAACCTATCAGCCACAAATTCAGTTGCCCGTACAAAAGGAGGAACCGAAAGAGGCGGTTGTGACCGAACGATATATTCCGCCGTCTGCGGAAAAGAAACCAAGCTTTGTTCCTAAGTGGACAGAGCCTGTGAGAAAAGAAGATGTTGAACCTGTTTCGACAAAGAAGATTGCAGAACAGCCTGTTTTGCAACAACCGGTTTTGGAAATAAAAAAGGAAACAGAAAAACCCGTTGAAGAAACGAGAGAAAAACAACCGAACATTCGTATTTTGGGACAATTGTTTAAGTCCTATATTGTGGCGGAGCGGGGGGATGAAATGATTTTGATCGATCAGCACGCCGCCCATGAACGGTTTTTGTTTGAGGAATTGCTGCGGCAAAGAGAAACGGACCATCCCATTACACAGACATTGCTGATGCCTGTGGTATTGGAAATGGGTGCATCCGATTTTGCAGCAGTGCAAGAGCAACTGTCGCTTCTTTCTTCCGTTGGATTTGAATTGGAAGAGTTTGGTGACCATGCTTATCGTCTGACAGGTGCCCCTGTAAGTCAGGAAGGGCAGGATGCAGAAACTCTCTTTTGGGAAACCTACCGTGCCTTGCAAAATGCAGGGGATCGGGGGACCACGGAAAGTGAGCTTCTTTATTCCATTGCCTGCCATAAAGCATTAAAAGCAAATCACAATCTTCAACCTCGGGAAATGGAGCAGATGGTGAAAGATGTCATGTCGTTACCTTCTACCTGCCCCCACGGAAGACCCATTGTGATTACCATGACCAAAACCATGATTGAAAAGCAGTTTAAAAGGATTGTGTAGCCAATGAAACAACCATTGCTGATGATAGCAGGACCTACCGCATCGGGGAAAACGGCGGTGGCAGTTGAATTAGCACTCAGACACGGGGGAGAGGTGGTTTCGGCAGATTCCATGCAGATTTATCGCGGCATGGATATCGGAACCGCAAAACCCACTCAGGAAGAAATGAGAGGAGTTCCCCATCATCTTCTGGATGTGACACAACCCAATGAGAATTTTTCTGTGGCAGAATACGCTTCAAAAGCAGAAATTGCCATTAAAGAAATTGCAGGGAGAGGGAATTTGCCCATTTTGGCCGGAGGAACAGGACTGTATCTCAGGGCCGTGACAGAACATCTGGATTTTTCCGAAGGTCAGTCTGATGAAAAATTTCGAGAAAGTTTACAAAAAAGAGCAGAAAAAGAAGGAAGTCAAGTACTTCACAGCGAATTAAATACTATTGACCCGGAATCTGCTTTGCGGATTCATCCCAACGATGAAAAAAGAATCATCCGTGCTCTGGAGGTGTTCCATGTTACAGGAATCACTATGACCGAGCATCAGAAAAAGGCGGCTTCCCGACCTTCCCCTTATGCAACTTTTCGGGTAGGGCTTATGGTGGATCGGGAAAAGCTGTATGAACGGATTAACCGACGGGTGGACAAGATGTTTGAACAAGGCTTGGAAGGAGAAGTTGCCTCCTTGCTTGAAACAATGCAGGGTACTTCCTTTCAGAGCATCGGCTATAAGGAAATGGAGCAGTATTTTAAAGGAAATATGACCTTGCAGGAGGCGGCAGACCAAATCCGTCAGGCAAGCCGTAGATATGCCAAACGGCAAATGACTTTTTTCAGAGCCGATCCGAGGATTGTATGGGTGGATGCTACCGACCGCACAACGGCAGAGGTAGCGGATGAAATAGATACATTACAGGGGTTTCAGCAATTGATGAAAATATAGGAGGAGTTTAGTTATGACAAAATCATCATTGAATCTGCAGGATGTATTTTTGAATCAGTGCAGAAAGGAACATGTATTCGTTACGATTTATCTGACAAACGGTTTTCAGTTTAAAGGAGCCGTAAAAGGGTTTGATAATTATATTGTCATTTTAGACGTGGAGGGAAAACAGCAGCTTGTGTATAAGCATGCCATTTCTACAATTATTCCCGCAAAGCCCGTCAGTATTATGGCAGGAGAGGATGCTGAAAAATAAGGTATGAAAAAGACTGTTACAGTTGCAGTTGTCTTATTGGTGTTAGTCTATATCGCAGCCTTTACCATTATTTCCGCAACCAGTAATCCCGTCAGTACCGAATTAGTTCGCCGCGGTGTTTTGGAAAATTCGGTGCAGGTGGAAGGGGTTGTGGTCCGTGAGGAATGGGTTTATACTGCTGCAGATGGCGGCATGTTTGAAAGTCCTCACAGTGACGGAACCCGTTTGAATATAGGGGAACGGTTGGGAACGGTATATTTTGGAGAAATCACTTCCGAAACAACTGCCCGCCTGAAACAGATCAATCAGGAAATCAGTCAGCTGGAAGCAAAAGAAGAAATGTTTGAAAGCGGAATGAATGATCCTGAAAAAATCAACACACGCATTTCCTCTTTGGTAGAGGAAATGGTGGATGCTTCGATTGATTGTGACGGCAAGCAGATTTCTCGGATTCAAACTGAAATCGTTCAACTTCATAATAAACGGTTGATTCTGGAAGGAAAGCAAACAGAGGAAGGAAGTGCGCTTTATCAGCTTTATTCTGAGAAAAGAGAGTTGGAAACAGGATTGCGAAGTGAAGAACTGTATGCCCGACAGGCGGGAGTTTTTACTTATCTGACAGACGGATTTGAGGCCAGAATCGGCACTTCCAATCTGAGAAGTCTGACTCCAAAGGATGTGGAAACCTTGTTGGAAACAGAAATTTCCCATCCGGAAGACGAGTTTTCTGCTCAACCTGTGGCAAAGATTGTCAACAATTATAAGTGGTATTTTGTATTTAATCTGACGACTCAACAGTTGGATACTTTGAAATTGGGAGATGTTGTTTATCTGCGGTTCAGCGGTGATCCCAATGAAAGAATCCGAGCAAAAATTGCCACTATTTCTCCGGAACAGGACGGCAAGGTTTGCGTGTCGGTCAGCTGTATGACGGATGTAAAAGCGGCACTGAACAACAGAAAACTGAAGGTTGAATTGGTCAAACAGCGGTATGAGGGTAGTTGTTTTTCCCGTTCCGCAGTTCGGGTGAAAGATGATGTATCCGGTGTGTATGTCATTAAGGGCGGTGTTGCTGTATTTTGTCCTGTGGATATTTTGTATGGAACGGATGAAACAGTTATTATAAGTTCGGAGCAGACCGCGACCAATCAGGTAAAGCTGTATGATGAAATTATCAATGAAAAAACGAGCAATATCAAAGAAGGTGAATTGCTGCGATGACAGAAAAAAATGAAATTCGGGAGCGAATTGAGCAGATCAGACAAAACATCAAAACCGCAGCACAAAAAAGCGGCAGAAGTCTTAACGAAATCACCTTGATTGCTGTAACAAAAACGGTGGAGGTTCCCACCATTTTGCAGGCATTGGACTGCGGAATTACCACAGTGGGGGAAAACCGAGTGCAGGAATTGTGCCGAAAACGGCAGGAAATTGACAGAGAGGTTTCCTGGCATCTGATAGGGCATTTGCAGACCAATAAAATCAGGCAGGTATTGCCTCATGTTGATTTGATTCATTCGGTTGACAGCATACATTTGCTGGAAGCCTTGGAAAAGGAAGCGGAAAATCAGAACCGTGATGTGAAATTTTTATTGCAGGTCAATGTTTCGGGAGAAGCCAGTAAATTCGGAATTTCCCCGGAGGAAGCCGAGCGGTTTTTGGAAGCGGCAGCAGACAAAAAAAGGATTCAGCTTTGCGGATTGATGACGGTTCCGCCACCTGTAAGCAATCCGGATGAAAATAAACCCTATTTTGCAAAACTAAAGCAGTTAGCAGATACTCTGATACAAAAAAACTATGATCATGTAAGGATGGATCTATTATCCATGGGAATGAGCGGCGATTATGTTGCTGCTATCGAAGAGGGAGCCACCCATGTACGGGTGGGAACATCCATTTTCGGTCAAAGAATTTATGCTGCACCTATGCAGTAAATTATATCAAGAAACCATTAGGAGGAAGTAAAAAATGATGCCAAAAATCATGAAACAGATTATGGAATTTGTAGGATTTGATCCTCAGGATGATGAGGATGTATTGGAGCTTGAAAATGAGCCCATAACCGTGAATGATGCCAGAACCAAGACGGTGAATCCTACTGACAAAAGAAGTAAGTTTGTGAACATTCATACAACTGCTCAGTTAAAGGTTGTCGTCATGTCTCCCATGAGCTTTGATGAAGCAAGAGATGTTGCTGATTATCTGAAAACCAAAAACCCGGTTGTCATCAATCTGGAAACTCTGCCCAAGGATTCATCCAGAAGAATGGTTGATTTCTTAAGCGGTGCTGTGTATGCACTGGGCGGAAGTATTCAAAAGATTGCCAATGGAATCTTTCTGGCAACTCCTTATAATGTAAGTATTTTAGGGGATTTTAAAGATGAATTGAAACGAGGCGGCTGGTCTCTGTAATTTGATTCGGATATTATTATGATAGAAAAAAAGAAATTATTACAGCAAGCATCCTGTGAAGAGGATAAAATTCTTCTTTCCAGGCTTTTCGAGCTTGCTAAAGGAGCAAGAGGCGGTTGGAGACCCTCCGGATTTTTTCTGGATCCCGGAAAATGCCGCAAAATCGGCCAGTGGTTTGGTGATTGCGAGCCGGTATTGTGGGGCGGATATGAAAAAGCAGAGCGGTGTATGGTCTCTTTTGGTGAAAGCGATGCAGAGGGGAGCTGGTTCCCGGTCAGTGCAGTGGAATTGATTTCTTGCTGCTCCTGGGAGGTCAGTCACCGTGATGTACTGGGTGCATTGATGAACTTAGGGATTGACCGTTCCAAAACGGGAGATATTTTGGTAACCGAACAATCAGCAACCGTTTTTTGCGATACTACATTGGTAGATTTTTTACTTTCAGAAATACGAACAGTTGGCAGATACTCTGTGAAACCTAAGGAAATTCCTGTTACACAAGTGCAAATTCCTCCAAAAAAGTTTCGCGAGGTTACAGATACAGTGGCATCCCTGCGGGCAGATTGTGTGATTGCGGCGATTTATTCCTTGCCAAGAGGAAAAGCACAGGAAGCCATTTCCTCAGGCCGTGTTACGGTAAACTGGGAGGAATGGACATCCGAAAGCCGCGAACTACATGCAGGGGATGTGATTTCCCTTCGGGGAATGGGTCGTTCTGAATTGAGCGAAATCGGAGGTTTAAGCCGAAAAGGCAGAACTTATATAAAAGCAAAACGATTACTGTAAAACACAGTGAAAATAGACGAATGAGGTGAAAAAACAATGGAGAAGGTAGATTACAGCAGCACGCTGAACTTACCAAACAGCGAGTTCCCCATGCGGGCGAACCTTCCTAAGCGTGAGCCGGAAATGCTGAAGACTTGGGAAGAAAAGGATTTGTACAAAAAATTGTTGGAGAAAAAGGCTGACCGCCCCATGTATATTTTGCATGACGGCCCTCCTTTTGCCAACGGCGATATTCATATGGGGCATACTCTGAACAAAATTCTGAAGGATTTTGTGATTAAATATAAGAATATGGCAGGATTCCGTACCCCTGTGATTCACGGCTGGGATACCCATGGTCTGCCTATTGAACAGCAGGCAATTAAGAAATTGGGAGTGAATCGTGCAGAGGCGGGACCTGTGAAGTTCCGTCAGATTTGTCATGATTTTGCTATGAAATATGTGAACAATCAGAAGGAACAGTTCCGCCGTCTGGGTGTTTTGGGCGATTGGGATAACGAATACATTACCTTGCAACCGGAATTTGAAGCCAAGGAAATCGAAGTGTTCGGTGCCATGGCAAAAAGAGGCTTGCTTTATAAGGGATTAAAGCCTGTTTACTGGTGCCCCACCTGTGAAACAGCATTGGCAGAAGCAGAAATAGAATATAAAGAAGACGGAACAGATTCTATTTATGTAAAATTCCCCGTAAAGGATGATCTGGGCAAGCTGGCACCTGTTACGGGCGGTTTGGATCATGTGTATTTTGTCATCTGGACCACCACCACTTGGACTCTTCCCGGTAATGTGTCCATTTCTCTGAATCCCCGTTTTGAATATTCTGTGCTGAAGGTTGGCAATGAATATTATATTATGGCAAAGGATTTGGTAGAAACCGTTGCTTCTAAAATTGGCTTAACCGACTATGAAGAAGTTGCAACATTCCGCGGGGAAGAGCTGGAGCTGATGAAGTGCACCCATCCCTTCTTAGACCGTGAATCCTTGATTATTACAGGGGAACATGTTACCCTGGATGCCGGTACCGGTTGTGTTCATACCGCCCCCGGTCTTGGTGCGGATGACTTTAATGTGTGCCAAGCTTATAAACTTCCCATTATTGTTCCTGTGGACGATAAGGGTGTTTTAAATGAGGAAGCAGGTCCCTTTGCAGGCCTTTATTATGCAAAGGCAAACAAGGTGATTGCTGAAAGCTTAAAAGAAAACAATCTGCTGCTTGCTGTAGAACCTATTGTTCACCAATATCCTCACTGCTGGAGATGTAAGGATCCCATTATTTTCCGTGCGACCGAGCAGTGGTTTGCATCTGTAGATGCCATCAAAGAAGACGCGGTCAATGCAATCAACAGCGTAAAATGGGTTCCCGCATGGGGACAGGAACGAATTACCAACATGGTAAAAGACCGTTCTGACTGGTGTATTTCCAGACAGCGTCTGTGGGGCGTTCCCTTGCCCATTTTCTATTGTAAGGATTGCGGTAAGGAATTGATTACCGACGAAACCATCGCAACCGTTCGTGATTTATTTGCCCAAAAAGGCTCCGGTGCATGGTATGAAATGGAAGCCAATGAAATTTTACCAGCAGGAACCAAGTGTCCCGCGTGCGGTTGTGAACAATTTGAGAAAGAAACAGATATTATGGATGTATGGTTTGACTCCGGTTCTTCTCATATGTCCGTATTGGAACAGCGCCCTGATTTGCAGTGGCCTGCTGATATTTACCTGGAAGGAAACGACCAGTATCGCGGATGGTTCCAGTCCTCCTTATTAACCTCTGTTGCCGTAACAGGAAAAGCACCCTACAAAACAGTGCTGACTCACGGTATGGTGGTTGACGGGGAAGGTAAGAAAATGTCCAAATCACTGGGCAACGGCCTTGACCCCATGGAACTGATGAAGGACTACGGTGTGGATATCCTCCGTTTGTGGGTGGCATCCTCCGATTACCGTTCTGACATCCGTGTATCCAAGGAAATCTTAAAGCAGATGTCCGAAGTGTATCGTAAAATCAGAAATACGGCGAAATTTATGCTGGGTAACTTAAGCGACTTTGACCCCAACAAGAATCTGGTAAGCTTTGCTGATATGACAGAAATCGACCGTTGGGCAATGATTACCTTAAACCGTCTGGTAGAACGGGTCATTCAGGCCTACGAAAACTTTGATTATCATATTATTTACCACAGCGTTCATAATTTCTGCGTGGTAGATATGAGTAACTTCTATCTGGATGTGTTAAAAGACAGATTATATACCGAAAAGGCAGATTCTGCCATCAGACGGAGTACCCAGTCTGCCATGTATCTGATTTTGGATTCTCTGGTTCGTCTGTTGGCTCCCATTTTGGCATTCACTTCTGAAGAAATCTGGAGCTTTATGCCTCACCACGCAGGTGTAGAAACCGAAAGTATTCTGTTTAACGAAATGCCAAAAGTGAACCCTGAATATACGGATGATGCACTGATGAATCGGTTTGATGCATTGCTGACCATTCGTTCTGATGTATCCAAAGTATTGGAAGAAGCCAGAGCCGCAAAGATCATCGGTCATTCTCTGGGTGCAAAGGTCACCCTGCAGGCGACAGATGACACCTATCAGCTGTTGAAAGAATATGAAGAGGAGCTGGCATCTTATCTGATTGTTTCCGCATTAGAGCTGAAAAACGAAGCAGGAACAGAAGGCAAAGCGGAACAAACAGAAAATCTTTGGATTCAGGTAACCGTTGCGGAAGGTGAAAAGTGCGAGCGCTGCTGGATGTACTCTACCACAGTGGGAGAGGATCATTTGTGTCAGCGTTGTCGGGATACTCTGGCAAAATAAAGAAATCGATCTGTGGGCGGACGGACAGTTCGCCCACTATTGTTAGTGAGAGGAACAGACAAATGAAACGAATATTGATTGATTTACAGGAAAATAGTTATCCCATTGTGCTGGCGGATGGTTTTCGTGGGTTGGCAAAGGAGTTACAAGACCTTGGAACACATCAAAAAATCATGGTCGTCACCGAACCCAATATCCGTGCACTCTATGGAGAGAAGCTTGCAGAGGAATTGAAGGACTTTTCTCTTGTGTGGCATGAAATCCCAGGGGGAGAGGGTTGCAAAACCCTGACCACCATTTCCGAAATTTATGAGTCTCTTATGAGCAACCGTTTTGACCGTAAGGGAACTCTCCTTGCTTTGGGCGGTGGAATTGTAGGGGATATGACGGGGTTTGCTGCCGCCACCTTTATGCGGGGAATCTCCTTTGTCCAAGTTCCCACCACCTTGCTGGCTCAAGTGGATTCCAGTGTAGGCGGGAAAACGGGGGTTAATTTCCATTCCGTAAAAAATATCATCGGAGCGTTTTATCAGCCTAAATTGGTATTTGCCAATCTGAAGACTTTGGAAACCCTGTCCGAGCGAGACTATAAAACAGGTCTTGGAGAAGTGGCAAAATATGGGGTGCTGGAAGGAGAGCCTTTGTATTCAGAATTGATGAAACAAAAGGACAAAATCGCAGCTCGTGACAGTGGCATTTTGGCAGAAATTGTTGCCTATTGTTGTGAAATAAAAGCAAAAATTGTGGCAGAGGATGAACGGGAAAACGGGCTTCGTGCCATTTTAAATCTTGGGCATACCTTCGGCCATGCGTATGAAACTGCAACAAATCATGGAATTTATCACGGCGAGGCGGTTTCATTGGGAATCATCTCCGCTTGCCGTACGGCTGAACGGATGGGGTTGTTCCAAAAATCGGAAAAAGTGTTAGCGTTAATCCGCGCCTTGGGACTGATGGAACAGCTTCCCCCAAGTGTCAAAGAAACCATTCTGACTGCCATGAAAGGGGACAAAAAGCAGGAAGATGGTCAGTTGAAATTTGTTCTGCCTTGTGACTTGGGAAATGTACAGGTCAGAAAAGATGTGCCCCGGGAGGCGGTACTGGCAGGATTGGAGGCAATATGGAAGAAATAAAGAAAAAAGAGTTTTCCTTTTGGTTGTTGCTCCCTTATTTGTTGTTTGGCGTTTTGCTCATCGTCATTGATCAGTGGACCAAATATTGGGCACAAACAAAACTGCAACCAAAAGGCTTTATTGATGTGATAGAGGGTATTTTTTCTCTTACTTATGTACGAAATACGGGTGCTGCCTTTGGAATTTTACAGGGGCAAAAATGGTTATTACTTTTGTTAACTGTGGTAGTGTTGGTGTTTGCAATCTGGTATCTCATACGAAACAGAATCACCAATCCATGGATTCTCACAAGCGGTGCTACGGTACTGGCAGGAGCTGTGGGCAATCTAATTGACCGCATCCGCCTGTCTTATGTAATCGACTTTTTGGAGGTTCGTTTTATCACCTTTCCCGTTTTCAATGTGGCGGATTGCTGTGTTGTATTTGGAATGATTATACTTGGAATTTGTTTTTTGCGAGGAAAAACTCAATGACGGAAAAAACTTTTGTGGTTCCCGAAGGCGCGGAACCGGAACGAATTGATAAATATATCAGCCTTGTTTGTGAAGAAATGACCCGTTCTTATGTGCAACGGTTAATTGAAGAAGGCAAGGTTGTTTGCAATGGGAAAAAGGTAAGAACTTGTTTGAAGGTGGGGCCTTTCGATGAAATCACCGTTACCGTTCCCCCTCCCCAGGAATTAGAGGTGGAGCCGGAGGACATTCCCTTGGATATTGTGTTTGAGGACGAAGAATTAATGGTCATCAATAAACCAAAGGGAATGGTGGTCCATCCCGCTGCGGGAAATGAATCGGGAACTTTGGTCAATGCAGTGCTTTTCCATGCCAAAGGGAAGCTTTCGGGGATTAACGGCGTGATTCGTCCCGGAATTGTTCATCGGCTGGATAAGGATACCAGCGGTTTGATTGTGGTTGCCAAAACCAACGAAGCCCATTTAAGTCTGGCAGAGCAAATCAAGGAAAAAACCTGCCGTCGTGTGTATGTGTGTCTGGTTCGAGGCAACCTTCGCGAGGATGAAGGAACAATAGATGCTCCCATTGGCAGACATCCCACCCAACGGAAAAAAATGTGTGTGACCCAGAAAAATTCCCGTTCCGCTGTCACCCATTACAGGGTGCTGGAACGGTTTGGAGATTATACCTTTGTGGAATGTCGGTTGGAAACAGGACGGACGCACCAAATCAGAGTGCACATGCAGCATATCGGTCATCCGGTGATTGGGGATGAAGTATATAGCGGTGGAAAAAACCCCTTCGGACTTCATACCCAGGCACTCCATGCAGTGCAGATTGGATTTGTTCATCCCATTTCAGGGGAAGAAATGAGTTTTTCATGTCCCATTCCAGACTATATGGAAGCAATTTTGGAACGGTTACGAAAGGCTGTGAGATAGGGTATGCCACAAAAAAATGAGATTTTAACCTTGACCGCAAGGGGATATACCAGCGAAGGAGAGGGTGTTTGCCGTGCGGACGGGTTTGTTGTATTTGTGCCCGGAATGTTGGAAGGAGAAACTGCAAAAGTACAGTTATTAAAGGTGAAAAAAACCTATGCTTACGGAAAAATAAAGGAGCTTATAGAGGCGTCAAGGGAGAGAATACCGTCGGATTGTGCGTCCTACCCTCAATGCGGTGGATGCCGCCTGCGTCACATGTCTTATGACGAGGAGCTTCGGTTTAAAAAACAGTTGGTCACCGATGCGGTTGAACGAATTGGGGGACTTGAGGTATCCGTGTTTGATGTGACTCCATCTCCCGACCAATTCCATTACCGCAATAAAGCACAGCTCCCTGTGGGAACAGAACAGGGAGAACCTGTGACCGGGTTTTATGCTTCCCGTTCTCATCGGTTGGTGTCTTGCGAAAATTGCCTGATTCAGGACGAACGAACGGATGCTGCCTCAAAGGCATTGGTGGAATATATGAAGGAAACAGGCGTGGCTGCTTATGATGAAATGACCCATCGTGGCTTGATTCGGCACCTGTATCTTCGGTACGGCACGGAAAAAACCATGGTTTGCGTGGTAACCAACGGAAGAAAACTTCCCAATTCCGAGCTTCTATGCGGAAGAATGCCAGATGCGTTGGGCGCATGTATCAAGGTAGTACAGAATA
>JAZNYR010000023.1:0-5188 GCA_045594525.1 Clostridia bacterium
CATCCGAAAGCTTAGTGCTTCGGATGGCTGTTTGTTTGTGTTTTATTTTTCCGTCATAGAAAAGGAAACCGATACTCCTTCGTCCGTCAGGTGACGGGCAATGTTTTGCATGAGAAGGGTGACCAGTGCGGGTGAATCCTCCAGCAAGTCGGTGCAATCAGAAAGGGTGATGCCCGACTCTTCCGTAAATACGGCAGTTGCCTCATAGAAAACTCCGTTGTGCTGTAATCTTGCCTGTGCATTTTCACAACAATCAAGGGTTACCTTTTGTTTCACAGAGCCGTCAGAGGCGGTAAAAAGGGTGACGGAGGCGCACTCCTCCCCCAGTAAGCTTAACACCGCACCCACGCATACTCCGCACAAAAGCACCCTATTCATTCAAATTCATTCCTTTTTACTCATTTTTACAACCGCATGCAGAACAAAACGGTGCATCTTTTGCCATTGTTTTTCCGCAATGAGGACAATTCTTTTTATTCTTCAAGACTTGCAATTGCAGTTTCATATCTTCAATCTTTTCCAGAGAAAGCTGAATGTCATCGCAAATGGTGTTAATCTCGTCGGACAGTTCTGCGTTTCCGCATTTTGCCTCAAATACCATTTTTCCGATTTGCTCATACTTCTTTTTCAATCCTGCCTGTTCTGTGGTGATGTGGTAGTTCAGCTTGGTTGCATCTACCAACTGACCGGATTTTTGCACAATCTTTTCTCCCACATCTTCGGCTTTTTCCTTCAGTACATTTAAAAATTCCAAATTTGCCATTTTGTTACCCTCCTAAAATAGTATAAATTTCTTGTTTTCTTGCAATCATTTCGTCAATCCGATTGATGTATTCCGTAGGTTCTTTTACATTGAAAATCCGTTCAATTCTGTCCCCGTCCACAATTTTGGTAGAGCCTCCTGCACCCAAAGAAAGAACCGACTGGGTTTCTTCCATGATATAAATATTATAAAGACATTCTTTTCCCGGTTTTGAAAAGCCGGTGTTTTCATATCCGCCTAAGATATTTTTCTGGCGGTACAGATAGTAGGGATGATAGTCCCGAGCCTCCAGCTGTTCCCAGGCAAAATCCAGCATTTTCCCAACCGTTTCTTGTGCCGTTAAATCGTACTGCTCCACATTTTGGGTCAGCACCGCCGCCCGTTTAAGTGACATGGTGTGCACCGTGATTCCCTCGGGGTTGAGCTTAAAAAGCTCCTCCATGGTATAACAAAATTGGGGGTAGGTCTCGTCCGGCAAGCCTGCAATTACATCCATATTAATATGCGAAAACCCTCGCTCCCGTGCCAGATGAAAGGCAGAAATCAGTTCCTCGGGACTGTGCCGTCTTCCTATTTTATCCAGGATTTGTTGATTCATACTTTGGGGATTTAAGCTGATGCGGGTCACACCCCATTGCTTCATCACCCAAAGCTTGTCCGCCGAAATGGTGTCAGGTCTTCCTGCCTCAATGGTAAATTCTTTTATGTGGGACAGGTCAAATTCCTGATGCAGTACCTCCAGCAAACGGTTTAACTGGTCTGCTGACAGGGTGGTGGGGGTACCACCGCCAATATATACCGTTTCCACCCGTTTTCCTAAATTTTTTACAATCTCAGCTCCCCCTTTGATTTCCTGCTCCAACGCCGTCAGATACGGCTCCATCAATTGTGCCGATTTCTCCACCGAAAAAGAGATAAAGGAGCAATAGACACAGCGGGAAGGGCAAAAGGGAATCCCGATATAAAGCCCGATTCCGTCAGGATATGCCTGTGCGAGCAGTTTGTTTTCGCGAACGGCAATCTCTACTGCTCGTTTTGAGCGGTTTTCATCCGCTCCGAACTCCCGACGAAACAGCTCTTCTGCCTCTTCGGGACTGTATCCTTGGGATAAAAACACATTTGCCCGCTTGACGGGGCGAATGCCTGTTAATCTGCCCCAGGGCAGGTTGGTTTTGTTTTCTTGTATCATATATAAGGATTATTCTTCCTTTCTTCTCCGATTGTGGTAGCGGGGCCGTGACCGCAGAACACCCGCGTTTCTTCCGGTAGTGGGTACAAAACCTCCTGAATGGAACGGCTTAAGATTTCCCAGTTTCCACCGGGTAAATCACATCTGCCCACACTTCTCCAAAAGAGGGAATCACCGCAAAAGAGGGCATCCTCTCCGTCGTAAAAACTCACTCCACCGGGAGTGTGTCCCGGGGTTTCCAGTACCTTTAACATTAATTTTCCTGCTTGTAACTCCATGCCCTGCACTAAAAATTCTGAAATTTTCGTTTTAGGTGCTGTGACAGGACCGAAAAAGGAGGGGATTTTGGTGTATTGGTCATGGTCGGCTCGGTGCATCATCACAGGTGCCCCCGTTTGGGAGGCAACGGTATCCACAGCCCCAAAGTGGTCAAGATGACCGTGGGTTAACAAAATGCCTTTTACTGTTATGGAAAGCCGTTTGATTTCATTTACGATTCTGTTTCCTTCAAAACCCGGATCAATCACATAACCTTCCCGACTTTCTTCGTCCGCTACCAAATAACAATTGGTGCCAAAATCGCCAACCGTCAGCTGTTTTAAAAACATGGTATCACTCCAAATTCTATTTTTTCTTCACCTGCGCCCGTTTTACATCAATGGTTCCGGGCATATTTTGCAGTTTTTTCATAATAGAATCCAACTCGGAACGGGAGCCTACTTCTACCGTCAATTCTATGGTTGCGATGTCGTTTGTATTGCTCTTGGCATTTAACGCCTTAACAGACACCTTTTGCTGGGTCATCATGGCTGCAATTTCCAGTATAATTCCGTCTCTGTCGTAAGCTGTATAAATAATTCCCGCACTGTAAGAATCTTCCTGAACCTCTGCCCAGTTTGCTTCCAGCAATCTTCCTGCCTCGCTGGCGTTTGCCAACGCATTTTGCACATTGAGGCAGTCCTTGCGGTGAATGGAGAGTCCCCGACCGCGGGTAATATAGCCCATAATATCGTCTCCGGGAATGGGATTACAGCACTGGGCAAACCGAATCAAGCAGTTGTCAATCCCTTTGACTACAACACCGCCGGAGGGGACGGCCTGTTTCTGACTTTCTATCTTTTCAGGAATCGAAAGGGTAGGCGTTTCCTCTGCATAGCGTTTCGCGTATTCATCACGGATTCTGTTGATCACACGGGATAGGGGAATCCCCCCGTACCCAATGCTTGCATAAATATCATCTAATGTTTTATAACTGAATTTTCGTAAAATAGAGCTGACAATTTCTTCTGAAAATACCTTTGATTCAGGCAGTTCCAGACGACGCAGTTCTTTTTCCACCGCTTCTTTTCCTTTGGCAACATCCTCTTCACGGTTTTGCTTTTTAAACCATTGATTGATTTTTGTTTTTGCCTGAGAGGTTTTTACAATCTTTAACCAGTCACGGCTGGGACCGTGCACACCGGAGGAGGTAATGACCTCAACAATATCGCCGTTTTGCAGCTTGTAATCAAGAGCAACAATCTTTCCGCTGACCTTCGCACCCAGCATTTTGCTGCCAACTGCCGAGTGAATGGCAAAGGCGAAGTCAATGGGGGTAGAGCCTAAGGGTAAGTTAAACACATCTCCTTTGGGGGTGAACACAAACACCTCATCGGAGAACAAATCAATTTTTAAGGAACGCATAAATTCTTCTGCATCGGGAGTTTCCTTCTGCATTTCCATCAACTGACGAATCCAGCTCATTTTTTCGTCAAAATTGCTCATTGCCGTTTTGCCCTCTTTGTATTTCCAATGGGCAGCCACCCCGAATTCGGAGGTGCGATGCATTTCCCAGGTGCGAATCTGTACTTCAAAGGGGGTTCCCTTTGTTCCGATTACGGTAGAGTGTAAGGATTGGTACAGATTGGGCTTGGGCATGGCAATATAATCTTTGAATCTGCCGGGCATGGGCTTGAATAATTCATGGACCATTCCCAGTACATTATAGCAATCTCCCACTGAGTCCACAAGGACACGCACCGCAAACAAATCATAAATCTGGTCGATGGTTTTGTTCTGGGAGTACATTTTTTTATAAATGCTGTAAAAATGCTTGACTCTGCCCTCAATGTGGAATTTCACACCCGATTCGGTCAGCGTTTTGCCAATGGTATTTTTGATTTCTTCTAAGTATTCTTCCCGTTCCTGCCGTTTTTGGTTGATGGAGAGCAGGATTTCCTGATAGGCAATGGGGTCAAGGTATCTGAGAGACAAATCTTCCAGTTCCCACTTGATTTTAGAAATACCCAGACGGTGTGCCAGGGGGGCAAAAACCTCCATGGTTTCCAATGCTTTTTGCCGTTGCTTTTCCTCCCGCATACTTTTTAAGGTGCGCATGTTGTGAAGGCGGTCTGCAAGCTTGATGAGAATGACACGGATATCCTTTGCCATTGCCATAAACATTTTACGCAGGTTCTCCACCTGTTGTTCTTCCTGAGAGGAGTAGGGAATCCGACCCAGCTTTGTAACCCCGTCCACCAGCTCTGCAACTTGCTCTCCAAATTCCCGAATCACATCTTCGGAGGTGCAGTCCGTATCCTCCACCGTGTCATGAAGGAGGGCGGCAATGATGGTGTCCGTATCCATTTCCATTTCTGCAAGGATAATGGCAACCGACAGCGGATGAAAAATATAAGGCTCACCGGAAAGCCGCACCTGATTATGGTGCAGTTCTTCTGCAAATTTGTAGGCCTTTTGCACCCGTGCAAGGTCTGCCGACTGATTATAGCCCATAATGGTATTCTCTAATTTTTGATACATTTTTTCCATCTGTCTACCACTTCCTAATGAATATCCTTTAACATTAAATTCAAAGAGGTTTGTCCTCTGAATGTATTCACCGCCACACAAAAGGCAATATCTGCTCTTGCCTCTGTCACATAATTGCCCATTCCAAATCCAATACAGGAAAATCTTTGCCCGCACTTTTCTACGGTCATGCGAAGATGCTTGCCGTCACGGGTGGGGGCAGAATTGATAATCGCTACATCCTCCATCACAAAAACGGGTTGCGGATTTCCTTCCCCGAAGGGTTCAAAAAAGGTCATTTTTTGGGCAAGCTCCAAAGTGACTTTAGAGGGGGATAACACCAAATCTATTGTCAGTCCTTCTCCGATTTCGCCCGTAGTTACCGCCTCTGCCACTTGATTGAGTTCCTCGGCAAAGGCAGGGATGTTTTCTGCCTTTAAGGTCATTCC
>JAZNYR010000024.1:0-4320 GCA_045594525.1 Clostridia bacterium
GAAACGGAAAAATGAACGGATCTGCATGACCCGTTCATTTTTTGTTTAGTTTAGTTTAAGACATAGACAACAACATTCCGTCTGCCGAAATTTAAAGCATCCTGTCTGGAATCAAAGCACAAATCAATTCTGTTCCCCTTGATTGCACCGCCGGTATCTGCCGCTAAGGCATACCCGTAGGTAAAGGAACCGTCTGTGGTTTGAATAAAGAGCTTGGATCCTAAAGGAATGACTCTCGGGTCCACTGCTACAACCCCGTAGGTTGCACGGATACCGGTAGCGGTAATGCCGTAAAGGGGATCTCCGGGCCATTTTCCGCAGCTTTCGTAACCAATGTCATATCCGGTTGCCTGCATGTAATGGGTGGCACGCACCGCGATATTACCTGCAGAGGTGGACACTACATCCAAAAGTCCTGTTTCTTTTACTTCGTCAACAGGCTGTTGAGTGACTGTTTCGCCAATCAATTCTTCGGAAACCTTAATGCCGTTTTCAAAACGGGCAATGTACTGTTTTTGTACAACCCCTGACTGCCCCTGCTGAACAATTCTTTGTTCACCCTTGGGGAGAGAGTAGGTAGTGGTTTCTTTTACTACATAGGGAATTGCTTCGTCAACAGTGTAGTAATATTCATTCACACGGTTGATGTTAAGATTCATCCCATTTTTGATGTTGTCTGTCAATGCAGCATTGAATCCGTCAAATTCACCAACAACAATGTTGGCTTCATCTAAAAATTCACCTACTGTACGAGCAACGGAATAATAAGTGGTGGATGCCCCGTCAATGGTGATAACCACCTTGGATGCTCTTTGAATGGAAATCTGCTGATCCCGCACAACTTGAGTATTCAATGCGGGTGTTACAATATCACCTTTTTTAATTTTAATGTTTTGCTCTGCTAAAATAGCACTTACTGTTCCTTTCATGGTAACAGCAGTTTTGAGTTCTCCCGATCCGTCATCAATTGTGACATGCTTGATCGTGGTAAAACCGGTTGTGATCATCATACTCAGCAGAAGTACAATGACGGCAATTACACAGCAAACAACTCTGTGCAAGGATGCCGTTTTGTTCTGCAACATAACTTTGACCTCCTGTCGTTTTTTTCGAACAATGGCTATTATAAACCAAATCGGTGAGTTTTGTCAACCCCTTTGTTACGAAATTGTTTCAAAAAGGTTGCTCTGTCTTTACGAAAAACGCAGGAGTCATGCGGGATTGAGAAAATAAAAATTTTTTTAATTTTTTTTCAAAAAGGGGCAAAAAAATTCCCATAATTTTGAAATAAATGGAAAATATAACACAAAATATGGTAAATTTTAGGATATAAAAAGGGGGTGTATCAAAGACGCCCCCAAAATTGGTCAAATAAGACTTGAATTTTAAAAAGGCTATCAGGATACAGGCGATAAAAAACCCGTCTTAAAACGCCTTAAAATTCGTCGTGTTACAGAAAATCTGCCATGACATAATTAGCAAGGTCAAAGCCATAATCGGTCAGGGCAAAACGGTGTTCGTTTTTTTGCAGTAACCCGTTATGAATATGCGTTTGAATAATGCTCTCGTAGGGCTTGATCCAATCAGAACCGAACTGCTGTTCCATTTCTTTGAATGAAACCCCTTCGGTCAATCGAAGACGAAGCATGATTGCTTCTCCTAACATATCGGTAACCTCTTCCTTGGTTGACGGCTCTATGGAATTTTCACGGACATGGCGGATGTATTCTTCAGGATTTTCCTCCCAGGTATATCGGATGCCGTTTAAATATCCGCTTGCTCCTGCACCGAATGCAGCATATTCCTGACCCTTCCAATAAATCAGATTGTGTTTACACTCATAACCTAATTTTGTGTAATTTGATATTTCATAGCGAAACAGGTCCTTTTTTGACAGAAGCTGTTTCGACAAATGGTTCATTTCCCGTTCTGTATCCTCATCAGGCAGGGAATCGGGAAGTGCTTGGTCAAAAGGGGTGCCTTCGGCGATGGTGAGGGAGTAACAGGAAATGTGGGGTAAATCCAATGAAAGTAAACCCTCCAGCGTTTCTACCCAGTCCTCTATTGTTTGTCCCGGTAAGCCGTACATCACATCGGCATTGATATTATTGATACCGGATGAAGCAATCATTTCCAGACTTTTCAAGAAATCTGTTCTTGTGTGGGTTCGACCTAATTTCTTTAATAAAGAATCCTGCCATGCCTGTAATCCAAGGCTCATCCGGTTCACACCGTACTCTTTGAGAATCTGTAATTTTTCCTTGGTCAAGGTTCCCGGATTTGCCTCAACGGTAAATTCCGAAAGGGGATTCGGAAAGAGGTTCCGCAGTTGTTTTAATAATTCATTCAATAATGAGTCAGAAAGGGCGGTGGGGGTACCACCGCCAATAAAAATTGTGTCGAAATGATTTGGAATATGTCCTTTGCTTTGTCGAATGTGGCTGATTATTGCAGACACATATTCCTGCATCAGTTCTTCTTTTCCGGCGTAGGAATTAAAGTCGCAATAAGGGCATTTCGATTTGCAAAAGGGGATATGAAGATAAAGACCTTTCATCACTGTTATCAATCGGGCTTCAGAATGGACATAAAGGCTTCCTGAGGAACCGTTACACTACCCACCTGACGCATCCGTTTCTTTCCTTCCTTCTGTTTTTCCAATAACTTTTTCTTTCTGGTAATGTCACCGCCGTAACACTTGGCAAGGACATCCTTTCTCATTGCCTTTACCGTTTCACGGGCAATGATTTTACTGCCGATTGCTGCCTGAATGGGAATTTCAAACAGCTGTCTGGGAATGACTTCTTTTAATTTTTCTGCAATTCGCCGTCCTCTGGTATATGCCTTTTCTTCGTGAACAATGAAGGACATAGCATCCACTACATCTCCGTTTAACAAAATGTCCAGTTTTACCAGTTTCGAGGGTTGGTAGTCGGACAGCTCATAGTCAAAGGAAGCATATCCTCTCGACAATGATTTTAAGGTGTCAAAGAAATCATAAATAATTTCATTCAGCGGTAAAATATAGTGAAGACTGACCCGTTCCGTATCAATATATTGCATATCCTTAAAAATACCGCGACGCTCCTGACAAAGCTCCATAATATTTCCCACATAGTCGGTCGGGGTCATAATGGTTGCCTTTGCCATAGGCTCGTCAATATGGTCAATTTCGGCTGCGGGAGGGAGATTTGCAGGATTAGAAATTTCCACCATTTCACCGTTGGTTTTATAAACATGATAGATAACGCTGGGTGCAGTGGTAACCAAATCAAGGTTATACTCCCGTTCCAGCCGTTCCTGAATGATTTCCATGTGCAGAAGTCCTAAAAATCCGCATCGAAAACCAAAACCCAGTGCGAGAGAGGTTTCGGGTTCAAATACGAGAGAGGCATCGTTTAACTGTAATTTTAACAAGGCTTCCCTTAAATCATCGTATCTGGCACCGTCAGCCGGATAAATTCCGCAGAATACCATGGGGTTTACCTGCTGGTAGCCGGGGAGAGGCTCCGATGCGCCGTCTTTGGCGGTGGTAACGGTATCACCCACCCGGGTATCAGACATGGTTTTGATGGAGGCGGCAATGTACCCAACCTCGCCTGCAGACAGAGAATCGGAAAGGACGGTGCCGTTTGCCTTTAAGTAGCCAACCTCTACTACTTCAAAGGTTTTGTCCGTTGCCATCATCCGAATCATGTCACCTGATTTCAGTGTTCCTTCCACTACTCTCACATAGACAATAACCCCTTTGTAAGCGTCATAATAGGAGTCAAAAATCAATGCCTGAAGTGGTTTTGTTTTGTCTCCTTGGGGCGCGGGAATTTTTTGTATAATTTGCTCTAAAACATCCTCAATTCCGATTCCATTTTTAGCGGAAATTAACGGAGCGTCTGTTGCTTCAATTCCGATGATATTTTCGATTTCTTCTTTTACAAAATCAGGGCGTGCGCTGGGTAAATCAATTTTGTTAATCACAGGCAATAATTCCAAATTGTGATCCACTGCAAGGTAAGTGTTGGCAAGGGTTTGCGCCTGAATACTCTGCACTGCATCCACAACCAAAATAGCACCTTCACAGGCTGCCAGGGAACGGGAGACTTCGTAGTTAAAGTCAACATGTCCCGGTGTGTCAATCAGATTCAGGATATATTCTTCTCCGTCCTTTGCTTTGTGAACCAGACGGACAGCACGGGCTTTAATGGTAATCCCTCTTTCCCGTTCCAAATCCATATTGTCAAGAACCTGCGCCTGCATCTCACGACTGGTTAAAAGCCCTGTCTTCTCAATGATACGGTCGGCCAGCGTGGATTTTCCGTGGTC
>JAZNYR010000025.1:0-6327 GCA_045594525.1 Clostridia bacterium
TGGATGACACGGTAACGGTGATTGCAAGCTCTAATTCATCAATGCTCTATATGACTATGGATGCTGTGGAAGATGCTCTTTCCGAAACCTTTGGTATCTTTACCTGTGACGGTTATACTTATAAGGTGATCGGAGTACGGAATAAAATCGAATACATTGTATTTGTTGAAGGAGAAGATGAGGAAGCAAAAACATTCTGCTCTATGGTTGCCGTCAGCGTCGCAAACCTCAGACAGATTTATGACGAAAAGTATGACAAGGCAAATTTAATTAAAAATATCATTTTGGATAATATTTTACCGGGAGATATTCATCTGCGGGTAAAGGAACTGCGGATTTCTCCTTCTTCCAGTCGTGTGGTAATGCTGATTCGCATTACGGAAGGAGAAGATGTTTCTGTTTATGACATCATTCAGAATATGTTTCCTGAAGCAGATAAGGATTATATTATCAATCTGAATGAAAAGGATCTGGTGCTGGTAAAGGAAGTAAAACCGGGAACCACTGCCAAGGAACTGGAAAAACTGGCTAAGGCCATCGTGGATACGATTGGGGTTGAGGTTTATGTAAAAATCAATATTGGTATCGGCACAGTGGTTGACAATGTAAAAGAGCTTGCTCGTTCTTACAAGGAGGCACAGGTTGCTATGGAAGTGGGCAAGGTATTTGATGTGGAAAAAACCATTGTCAATTATGAAAATTTGGGGATTGGCCGTTTGATTTATCATCTGCCCACCAGACTTTGCGAAATGTTCTTAAACGAGATTTTCAAAAAGGAATCTATCGAAGTATTGGATCAGGAAACCATTATTACCATTCAGAAATTCTTTGAAAATAACTTAAATGTCAGCGAAACCTCCAGAAAGCTGTATGTACACCGTAATACGCTGGTGTACCGTCTGGACAAGATTTATAAGCTGACGGGCTTGGATTTGAGAAACTTTGACGATGCGATTGTATTTAAAGTTGCCATGATGGTAAAGCGGTATCTGGTATCCAATCCGACCAAAATTTAAGGAGGTGCCGTTATGATTCAATTTGAGAATGTAACAAAAGTTTATGACGGGGAAACGACGGCATTGGAAAATGTTTCATTTCATATTGAAGAGGGCGAGTTTGCCTTTGTAATTGGACCATCAGGGGCGGGAAAATCAACGGTAACCAAGCTGATTACCAGGGAAGAACTGCCCACAGAAGGTAAAATTTATGTGAACGGAATTGATGTGGCAAAGCTGCGCCGTTCCAAGGTGCCCTATTTGCGCCGTAATATCGGGATGGTATTTCAGGATTTCAGATTGCTGTCCCAAAAAACCATTTCGGAAAATATCGAATTTGCAATGGAGGTTGTGGGAGCATCTCCCAAAGAAATTAAGAGAATTGTTCCCAAGCTTTTGAATATGATCGGGCTTTCTTCCAGAGCCAATGCGTACCCCGACCAGCTTTCGGGTGGCGAGCAGCAGAGAGTTGCCCTTGCCCGTGCACTGGCAAATCAGCCTCCTGTGCTGATTGCGGACGAGCCTACCGGAAATCTGGACCCCAAAAACTCAGAAGAAATCATTCAGTTGTTGAATGAAATCAATAAACAGGGGACAACAGTAATGGTGGTAACCCACGACAGGGAAATTGTAAATTCTCTGAAAAAACGAGTAATCACGATTTCTGACGGACAGATTTTCAGCGATGAGGAGAGGGGTGAATATCATGAAGCTCCGGTCGTTTAATTATTTGATAAAAGAAGGCTTGAAAAGTATCTGGCACAATCGCCTGATGAGCTTTGCATCTATTATGACGGTTACCGCCAGCTTGATTATTTTCAGCCTGTTTCTGATTCTCAGCCTGAATGTGGAACACATGGTAGAGCAGGTGAGAAGCGAATATGAATTGATGGTTGTGGTGGATGAGCATGCCGATGAAGCAACCATTCAGGGAATCGGAAAGGCAATCGATGCCATGCCCCAGGTCAGGGAAACACGGCTTGTGACAAAGGAAGAGGGACTTGAAGATTTAAAAGCTACCATGGACAACCCTGAACTGTTGCAAGGATTGGAGTTGGACAATCCTCTGCGTAATACCTATCGGGTATCTTTGAACAGCTTAAACGCATCTGTGGAGGTTATGGAGCAAATTTCCTTAATTTCCGGTGTTGTCAAAATCAAATCCAATCAGGAAACGGTTTCTGCTCTGCAGAATATTACGAGAATTGTGAATATGGTGGGTTTTTGGCTGTTTGTTTTATTGATGATTGTGGCCATTGCCATTATTACCAACACCATTCGTTTGGCTGTATATGCCCGTCGGAAAGAAATCAATGTCATGAAATTCATTGGTGCAACCAACTGGTTTATCCGTTGGCCGTTTATGGTTGAGGGGATTGTAATCGGGTTGATTGCTGCAATTCTTTCCTTTGGGATTGTATATGGAGGATATTATTATATTTCCGTCAGCTTTAATTCCATACTCGGAAACGGTCTGGCGGGGATGAAATTGATTGATACTGTGCTGATGATGCAATGGGTTGCAGTTTCTTCTGTTGTACTTGGGGTAATCAGCGGAATAACGGGAAGTGTCATCTCCGTGAGAAAACACATGAAGGTGTGACAGACAAAGAATAGGAGGTACCTATTTTGAAACGAAAAACACTTGTGGTGACGGCAGTACTCCTTTTGGTGTTTATGCTGGTTACCGTTTTGGGTTCTGCTTTTTTCAGCATTGCTTTTGCACAAACCGCGCAGGAAGAAGCACAGCAAGCTCGTCAGGAGCGGGAAGAAGCCCAGAAAAAAATTGATGAAAATCAAGAACAGCAAAATACTATGCTGGATTATAAAAATCAGCTGGATGCAACCATTAACGAATTGCATCTGGAGCTGGAAAAATTGGAAGAAACCATTATTTCTACTCAATCAGAACTTGATAAACTGGAAATTGAGCTACAGAAGGCTCAGGAGAGAGTGGATATCCAGGATGAACTGATGAAAAAGCGTATTCGTGTCATGTATGAAGACGGTTCTTTGGGGTATCTGGATGTGCTTCTCAGTGCCAAAAGCTTTTCTGACTTGATGAGTCGGATTGAAGCCATTAAAACAATTACGGAATATGATGCCAATATTCTGAATAATTATGAAAAAGCAAAGACCATTGTTGAAGACAATAAACTTTTGGTGGAACAGCATAAGAAATCCTTAGAGGATGCCCATGGCAGTAAACAAGAGAAGCAGAATGAGTTGCAGGAACAGTTGGATTTGGCTCAGGCAGAAATTGACCGCTTGAGTGAAGAAGAAAGTTCCTTGCAGGAAGCACTGGCTGCAGCAAGAGCTGCCGAAGAACAGGCAAATCAGAGAATTGCAGCGGCTATGGCAGCCTCCGGTGGATATTACGACACCAGCGGGGATGTGTATGTTCCTGCGTATGCCGGCACATTCATCTGGCCTTTTGATCAGATGTACACCATTACCTCACCTTTTTCATATAGAGTCAGTCCCATCTGGGGCAGTAGCGAGTTGCACACCGGTCTTGATATCGGCGCACCCTACGGCACCACCATTCGTGCATCTGCTGCAGGAAGGGTATTGGTATCTGAATTTAATACAGGCGGATATGGTAATTATGTGGTGATTGACCATGGCGGCGGTTATACAACTCTTTATGGTCATGCAAGTCTTAATCTGGTGCAGGCAGGGCAGACGGTAGTGCAAGGGCAGGCTATTTCTCAGGTAGGAAGTACCGGTTGGTCCACAGGACCTCATCTGCATTTTGAAATTCGGTTTAATAATTCGCCGGTGGATCCATCCCCTTATGTGTTGCAATAAGAATTTTTGAAGCAAACTGTTGAAAGGCGGCTTTCTCATTGAAACAGTATAATAAGTCTTTTGTCATAAAGCTGTCCCTCCTTTTGGTAGGAGGGACTGCTGTGCTGACTGCCTTCTTTGTCAGCCTCATGTTTCTTGTAGGCGGATTTTTGGGCAATGCTTCTACAGCATTAAAAATTCAAAGAATTAAAAACCTGATTGATGCCAATTATCTTGAAGAGTACGATGCTGAATTGGTGGAAAACGGTGCGTTTTATGGGATTCCGCTTATGCTGGGAGACCCTTATTCCGCTTATTTATCCCCTGACGATGTAGAGGCGTTAATGGAAAGTGTGACAGGAGAATATGTAGGAATCGGTGTAGAGGTTACGGTGGATCCGGAGGATGGACTGATTACAGTGATTTCTCCCATTGCCGATGCCCCTGCCGCATTGGCGGGAATCCGTACAGGAGATAAATTTCTGACCATTAACGGCGAGGAAGTAACGGGAAGCACTTTGGACGAAGTGGTTTCCATGCTGAAAAACGGCAAGAAAAAAGAAGAAATCAAGCTGGAGTTGTTACGGGAAGGGGAAACGATTTCTTTGACGGTAATCCGTGATGAAATTACCATTCACAGTGTTACCGGCAAAATGCTGAACGAGAAAATCGGTTATTTAAAATTAAGCTCCTTTGACGATACGACCATAAATGAATTTTCGGATACTCTGACCGATCTGGAGCAGGAGGGCGCAACCTCGCTGATTTTGGATTTACGCGGAAATCCGGGCGGAACGGTAGAGGCTGCTCAATATGTAGCTGATTTGTTTCTTGACGAAGGAATTTTTTACTATACAATGGATAAACACGGTGAGAAGGAATATTTCGAAACGGACGAAGCAATGAATACCATTCCTTTGGTTGTATTGATTAACGAAGGCAGTGCCAGTGCATCTGAAATGTTGGCAGGTGCCTTGCAGGATCGTGACCGTGCTACCCTGGTAGGCATGAAGACCTTCGGAAAAGGAATTATGCAGGAACACTTTACGGTGGACGCATCCAGTATGCTCAAGCTCACCACTCATGAATTTTATACTCCTAACGGAAATCGGATTCACCAAACCGGTATTTCACCGGACGAGGAGGTTTCCATGGATAGCAGTATCACATTGGGTGATGCGGAGCAGGATATTCAGCTTCAGAAAGCAATTTCGCTATTAACCGAATAAGAGAACCCCTCTTTTGCATATATTAGGATGACAAAGGGGGGGCAAACAATGAAACAGTTTATTTATGTGAGGCAGGATCAGAAAAAATCCTTGTTTCCTAAAATTCGTGAGGAAAGAACCGAGGCCTGTCTCATTTGCAATATGGCAGTGTGCAGTCGTATTTATGACCGTATCAGCGAGAGACGGATTATGAAAAAGGGACTCCCTGTATTTTCTGAAATTCCATTGGGCGGAATTTCAATGTACCGTCCTCACAAAAAGTTGTTTTACCGCGAATTGGAAACGGTTCTCCGAAAGGCGGGTCGCCGATTGGGAACGGATTTTTGTCAAAAGGATATTGGGATTGTATGCGATACCTGCGAGCAGGCAGAAAAGTTGATTCCCCGCCTGAGAGCACCTGTTATCTGGGTGTTTTGTCGGGAAGAGGGATTGGTCTTTGAGGAGGAAGAAGCAAGCCCGGTGTTTGTCAGCCGTGAGGAAGAAAACCTCCGAAGATTACCTGCGGTGATTGCGTTGACCGAGCATCCGGCACTGATCCATCTTTCTCCCAAAACGGTGTTGTTTAATCTGACAGAACGGGAATTTGTACGGGAATATACAGTAAATGATGTATGGATGCGGATTCCGACTGCGCTGAAAGCAACAGGAATCTCTCACAAAATGTTAAACAGTATATTGTTTGATTTGGAACAAAACGAAAAAATCTCCTCTTTACAATGGGGATAAAAATATAAAATATTAGAAAAAGGGTGAACAAAACGATGGCAGAAATGAAAAAAGTAATTTTGACATCTGAAGGCTTGGAAAAATTAGAACAGGAACTGGAATACCTGACAACACAAAAGCGTCAGGAAGTAGCGGAAAAAATAAAGCAGGCATTGTCCTTTGGCGATTTATCCGAAAATTCAGAATATGACGAAGCGAAAATCGAGCAGGCTCAGGTAGAAGAACGAATCAAGGCATTGGATAATATGCTGAAAAATGTTCAGATTATCGAAGAAGAAGGGATTGACACCAAAAAGGTTGGTCTGGGCAGTAAAGTAAAGGTGCTGGATATGGAATTTAATGAAGAAATGGAATATACCATTGTAGGTTCCACGGAAGCCGACCCCAGCCAAAATAAAATCTCTGATGAATCTCCCGTAGGAAAGGCATTGTTGGGACAGAAAAAGAATAAAATTGTAGAAGTAACGGTTCCTGCAGGTGTGATTCAGTTCAAAATTTTATCCATTACAAAATAATACTGCAGAAAATTTTATGGGAAAGGAAGACCGGAATGTCTAACAATCAGAATCAAGTAGAAAACACAAAAG